>NZ_BBCC01000048.1 GCF_001311845.1 Desulfosarcina cetonica JCM 12296
GGCCCACCCGGCTACCGGCGGCGAAGCAGGGCGGGGCGGGCATGGCAGCTTGTTGTTTCAACAATTGGAGTTGATGCGCGTCGAGGTCGAAAAACACCTGGAAGGTAAAGGCGACATCACCTTGAACGACCTTGCCGACGCGGTCTTCAATATGAAGAAGCAGCTCCTTGAAGGCATCGAAGCCCAAAAAGCCCTCGGCATTGCCTACGAGAATGAAGCCGCCATCCTTGAAAATGCCAATGAACTCACCGACCAGGTACTGATCCAATTAATCAGGGATGAGTACCAGCAAGGGAAGATTTCTCCCTCGCGGATGGCGCATATTCTTAGACGGCTTATCCCCGAAGCCGTAGAACTCAAGCGTTTGCTACCGAAAATCAAACAGGCATTGCTTGACGAAGGCATGTCCCACACCCAGTACCTTGAACTGGTTCAAATGCTCAGCAAGGAACTTCAAAGTGAAGGGCTCGCCAGTATTCTTGAGGAGAGTGGTGAGGAAATCGGCGTGGACGGCAACCAGTTGATTGCCGAGTTTAAAAATAATCCGCAGCAAGCAGCCCAGTTAATCTATTTGGCGTCGGAAATTCGCAAAGGTACCGGAGACGACGATCTGTTGGCCGAGATCCTGGCAGGTTATGTGGAACAAATTGGTGGTCAGATGGCCCTGGACCAAGCCGGCGATCAGGAAGACCCCGATCATTTGAAAAGCGTGGTTGGCAGTATCGAGTCCAGCATTGTCAGCCAACTCAGTCAGATGGACATGGGCAGCGATGTCATCGTCAAACTGGAAGAACGCCTCAATTCAAGAATGGAGGCGGTTCTAAACCAAATGCGCACCGAATGGATCAAGGCCCGCAGCCACGAGGGGGCAGGGGCGGGGAAAGGTACACACCACAAAACCTTAAGCGTTCTGCAAACGCTTGAGCAGAGTGTCAGCGAGCATGATGAACTGGGAGGGATTCTGAAAATTGTTCGCGCGAAAGTCGACGCCGGAGAGATCGATGAAAACAATTACAAAAAAATTCAGGAAGAAATCACCCATCAAAAGCAACTGATCAAGGAAAAAGAAGCCAACCGGGTCATGCCCACCGGGGTTATCAAAGCCGGCGCCATGGCTTTCATTATCGAAAAAGAAATTGCCCGGGCCAACCGCTACACCTATTCATTTTCAGCCTTGGCTTTTTCCATGGTAAGGATCAGGCCGCGCAGCAAGGTGCCCGCCGGAACAATCAGTAACGAAATCCTCATGGAAAGCGTTCTCGCCCTTCTTGCCAAAACATTCCGTGAAGTGGACATCGTCGGTCAGCTGGGGAAAAACACCATTGTGGCCATGTTACCGTTAATCAATCGTGAAGATTCCAAAAAGGCACTGAACCGGGTCATGAAAATTCTTCATGATGCGCCCATCGAAATCAATGGTATCGCCGTTGACTTCAAATTCGCCGGAATTGCCATGACCTTCGATGGCCAGGACACCCCCGATGCCAAAAGCTTTATTCGTGTCATGGTCAGTCGACTTCAGGACATGGCCAGCCGCCTGAAAAACATTCAATCCTTCATGTAGCGCCACGGATTTATTTTACAAGCGGTAACCAACAGCATAATATTCAACATCTTCCGGATGCACGTAGACTTCGGAGATGGCCTTATCGCGCACGGATATACCCGCACGATGAACCGAATCCGCATCACCGGAAACCAAAGGATGCCATTCGGCCAGATCGCGGCCTTCCGAAATCCGCCGATAGGCACAGGTCCGTGGTAACCACCGCAAACGCGGAATCAGTTCCGCGGTCAGTTGTAGGCAGTCAGGCACCAGAATAGACCGGTTGGCATAGTCGGTACAGCGACAAGTTTGGGTATCCAATAAATAACAGGATACCCACGTATAAGCGACTTTTCCGGTTTTACCATTCTGGAATTTCTGCAGGCAACAGCGCCCACAGCCGTCACAAAGGGACTCCCATTGGGCACGACTCATGGCGGTCAGGGAAACGGTTTTCCAGAAAGGCACGCCTACCCGGTGATGAGGATCTGGAGTGTGCAAATCCGGCCATCCACGCAACGATTAAAAGCTCACCAGAAATGGCGCCGGATCAGGCCAGGCGTCGCTGTTCGGGAAGTTTTTCCCTCTTGAACTTCTTATGGAATTTCAAGACCTTCTTGATGTACCGCTGGGTTGTTTTGAAAGGCGGCACACCGGCATAGACCTCGACATGGCGTGAGCCCGCATTATAGGCCGCCAAGGCAAGCTGGACATCACCGTTGTAGCGGTCGAGCAGGTATTTGAAATAGCGTACACCGCCTTCGATATTTTGCTTGGGGTCATAAATGTCCCGAACGCCGAAGGCTTTGGCCGTGGACGGCATCAACTGCATCAATCCGCGAGCCCCTTTTTTCGATTTCGCCTTGGGATTATACCCGGATTCCGCAAAAATGATGGCCTGGATCAGGCTCGGGTCAATCTCGTATCTGCCGGCGACCTGAGCAACGATCCTGTGAAACGGAAGGTGAGATTCCGGGCGGCTTTTCTTCACCGGCGCCGTCGGCTTCTGGGTGGCGTCCGTTGGGGCAGCGGCAAACCGCTGATCCTGAGGACCAACTTCGGGTGACGGGACCTGCTCAGGCCGTACTGACGGCTGCTGCTCAGCCCGCACGAGGGATGCATGTAAACGGGAGGGTGAATAATTTGAGAAGGTGACTGAAACTGTCAGGAAAAACGTGCAAAGTGCAATTGTCGTAACAAATACAGCCAAATCCTTCAGCAACGTGTTGGGGTGGTGGTAATCCTCTGTTGTGTTCATGGCAGTTATCATCACTTAGGGGTTGATCAACAAGCTGCAACGCCTTGCGCTCAACTTCGGGGACCCTTTACGCCAATTCATCGCCAAAGCGGCCCAGCACCGATTATCTATCATGATTTCAAATAGCTTTAGGATAGCGTGAATATCACATGGCTATACCCACGCGTTGCCGAAAACAAAAACGAAAAATACTATGTCACACTTTGATCAACATTTCCAGCCCATCCACGAAATTCACGGGACGGGAAATCGGGAAACAGCTATTCGCCCGCCACTTCGCGACCACAGTGTTTACAGATTTTGGCACGACTTTTAATTATTTCCGCACAAAAGGGGCATTCACGGGTAAAAAATCGCTGATGAATTTTTTTGACGGCAGCGTCCACCTGTTCCTGCAGGCGCACATTTCCGAATTTGAGGTTGCGGATCGGCTCGATGGCTTCTAATTCACCGATATCACCGATCATCTCGGCTGCTTTCATGCGTACCCGGACCGGTTCACTTGAATCCGTGAGCAATTTGAGGATTGTCACCCCATCATGGTTCACGAAACAATCCGCTAAGATGGAAAATCCCTTTTTAATATTCTGCTTCAGGGCCTCCTCTTCGGCCAACACCTGATCATCGATCACCTGCCCCTTGGCGCCCATGGGGCTGAACACGGGGATCAGTTCGAATTGGGTCGTCCCGGGAAAATTAATGCAGCGGTACGATGCCCGTTGCGCGTAGTTATCCATCATGCTGTCCCAACCCTGGGTATACAACGGGCACTCGTCGTTGAAGCACATAAAGAGATAAGGGGTCCCCCACCCCAGACCGTCGCCCACGTTGATGGGCGGCACCTCCCAGATGTTCATTGGCTGATTGCAGTGAGGACAGGTTGGTTTTTCCATCTCAAGGATTTCTTGAAAGACTTCTTCTTTGGTTTCAAACATTGTGGAGCCTCCATCGTGGGTTTGCGTCGCATCGTTGGGGGGATAGCCACCATCGTTTTTTTCAGACGTTACCGGCTAAGCTAAGGTCGCCCCCTTTATTGTCAACCAAACGGGTATAGCGGTATAACGCGTTGGTGCAAGAAGGTTCTATTATGCGGCCGGCCGATGAATTGCAAGCGCGAATCCGATCATAGGTCAGCAATCGGCCAGAGCAAAAACCGATCCGACATCCAATTTGCACGGGTGAAAAATATTTTAAGAAGGCTAAAGTTTCCTATTGGACCTGCCGATAATGAAAAGCGGTAACTATTAATTGACTTCCGGTGACACCCTGATCAGAATTGACAGTAACCGGGAGGATGTGCGCAACGCACGCGCGTATTCCAAACAAAGGAGGGGCATCATGCTAATCGACAACAACACTTCGGTCGGCACCTCCGTCCAGGGGGTGGAACGGCTGCCCAAGGTCGACGAAATCAAGCACGGGAACGAAGAGGTCAACGAACAGCAGCAGACCACTGAAAATGAAGCGACCGAAGATTACCAGGTCAGCCTCTCCGACGAAGCGAAAACGGCCGTGGCTGAACTCAACAAACCGGCGGCAACCGATCAGAGCGCCCCGGCGATTAACCTCACCGAAGAAGAAGCTTTTCAATTGTCCAGCCAGACCGCCCAACAGCTGTCTCAGACCAACACCGCGATTGCCAATCTGGCCATCCAGAAGGCCGTGGATTTATTCGCCTGATCGGGGGCACCTGCGAAGCCCCACCACCATAGCCAAAGCCGGCTCATTCTACTGAACCGGCTTTGGCTGTTATGGAAAGAGGAAATTCTTTTGTCGATTTTGATGCATCGGAAGAGAACGCCGGTCTGAAATCAGTCGTTCAGGCCGGCTGTGGCTCATAGCGCTTTAATCGTGGGCAAGGCTTACCAGCCCCAAGTCAAATACTGATGAATGGAATCGGCGGCTTTCCGTCCCGCTCCCATGGCCAGGATCACCGTAGCCGCACCGGTGACGATGTCGCCACCTGCCCAGACACCTTTTTTACTGGTTTTTCCCGTTTCGGGGTCGGCGACGATATATCCCCACTGGTTCAATTGCATGTCTGGGGTGGACTGGGTCAGAAGCGGATTGGCCCCGGACCCCACAGCCACAATCACCAGATCGGTCTCCAACTGAAATTCGGAGCCCTGGATGGCGATGGGACGTCTGCGCCCGGAAGCGTCAGGCTCGCCAAGTTCCATTCGCAGGCATTCCATGCCGGTCAGACGGCCCTTTTCATCACCCATAAAACGCGTCGGATTGGTCAATAAGAAAAATTCGATACCCTCTTCCTCGGCATGGTGAATCTCGGCACCACGGGCCGGCATCTCCTGACGGGAACGTCGATAGACAATCTTCACGCTGTCGGCGCCAAGCGCATGGCCGTTCTGGCGGCATCCATGGCCACGTTGCCGGCACCCAGCACAACGACATTTTTACCCTTGGGAATCGGGGTGTCCACCTCCGGGTAACGGTAAGCCTTCATCAGATTGGCCCGCGTGAGGTACTCGTTGGCCGAAAGAATGCCGATGAGGTTCTCGCCGGGCAGGTTCATGAAACGGGGCAACCCCGCGCCCACCCCCAGATAGACCGCCTCATAGCCTTCGGCAAACAGTTCATCCAGGCTGACCGTACGGCCGACCACGCTGTTCACCTCGACGTTGACCCCGAGCCGTTCCAGAAAATGGACCTCCTGGGCAACGATTGCTTTGGGCAGACGAAATTCGGGGATGCCATAAACCAACACGCCACCGGGCTTGTGGAAGGCTTCCAGAACGGTCACCGAATGCCCCTTCTGGATCAGATCGCCGGCAACGGTCAACCCAGACGGGCCTGAGCCGACGACAGCCACCTTCTTGCCGGTAGGCTCTGCCTTGGGAGGCAGGGCACCGGTACCACTTTCACGCTCCCAGTCGGCCACGAAACGCTCCAGGTTGCCAATCGCCACGGGTTCGCCGCGTTTACCCACGATGCAGCGACCCTCGCACTGGATTTCCTGGGGGCAAACGCGACCACACACGGCGGGAAGCGCGTTCTTGCCCCAGATATGGCGGATGGCACCGGTAAAATCGCCTTTGGCAATCAGGTTGATAAAACCGGGAATATCCACGCCCACGGGGCACCCCTCCACACATCCGGGTTTTTTACACTGCAGACAACGCGCCGCCTCCTCCTGGGCCATGGCCACGGTATAACCGGTGGGCACTTCATCAAAATTACGTTTTCTGATCTCCGGCTTTTGCTCAGGCATCGCCACGCGGTGGGCCTGTTCTTTTTTTTCCTTTTTCTCCGTCATCTCAATCCCTCCAATTCAACAATCGCCGTTGCCGTCAAACGGCTGCGAATAGTGTCATCAAACCCGAACAGGTTCTGTCCGGCACAGAATTTAGCTGGCATCCCGAAGGGTGCAGAAATCCTCGTAGCAGGCCTTCTCCTCTTCACAATAAGCCTGCAGGCGCATCATCAATTCGTCGAAATTGACTTCGTGGCCATCGAATTCCGGTCCGTCCACACAGGCAAACTTGGTTTTGCCGCCAACGGTGACACGGCAGCCACCGCACATGCCGGTGCCATCGATCATGATGGGATTGAGGCTGACCAGGGTCTTGACACCGTAACCGCGGGTCAAATTGGAGACTGCCCGCATCATGGGCACGGGCCCGATGGCCACCACCAGTTTGACATCCCCGCCTTCCAAAACCGACTTGAGGACATCGGTCACAAACCCGTGATGACCATAGGAGCCGTCATCGGTGCAGACCCGCAGATCGTTGGACGCCGCCTTCATTTGAGACTCGAGAATCAGCAGATCCTTGGTGCGGGCACCAATGATACAGGTCACATCGTTGCCAATCTGTTTCAGGGCGCGGGTGATGGGATGAAGCACGGCCACGCCGGTACCGCCGCCCACACAGACCACTTTTCCAACCTTTTCGAGGTGGGTCGGTTTACCCAAGGGACCGATGACATCCTGAAACCCCTCTCCCTCCTTGAGGGTTTTAAAAAGAGCCGTCGATTTGCCCACGACCATGTAAATGATCGTAATGGTCCCTTTTTCCGGGTCCGTATCGGCCATGGTCAACGGAATGCGTTCGCCCTCTTCGTTGGCCTTCAGGATCACGAATTGCCCGGGTTTGGCTTTCTTGGCGATCAGGGGCGCTTCAATTTCATTCAGAATCACGGTCCCTTCGGCCATCTCTTCGCGTTTTACGATTTTAAACATCTGTCTTCCTCCACGTCGTGTTGTCGTTACGGCAACCCAATACAGACCATCAGGGCTTTATTTACCGACCGATTATGGCTAATATACAGTGCCGCGTTTTGAAATCAAGCTCAAAACTCGGAATCTTTCAACAACGAACATTCGCCGTGACGATATAGCGTCACGCCACGACAACGATCAAGAACAATCAAGGATCATGCCAAATAATGAATCTATTTGACAGCCACTGCCACCTGGACGACAAATCGTTTGACGGCGATTTGCCGGGAAGTTCTGGCTCGCGCCGCCGAGGCGCGGGTCAATGCCATGCTAATTGCCGGAGTTGACCCACATCGTTCGGAAATCGGAGTCCAAATGACCCACCAGCACCGCCATCTTTTCGCTGCGGTTGGTATTCATCCCCATGATACCAAGGATTGCTCCGAGGCGTCGCTGTCCCGGCTCCAGTCCCTGGCATCGGATGCCAATGTCGTCGCCTGGGGCGAAATTGGTCTAGATTTCAACCGCATGTATTCGCCCCAAGAAAAGCAGGAGCGCTGGTTCATCCGACAGCTGGAAATCGCCGCTGAACTTAAACTGCCGTTGATCTTTCATGAACGCGACAGCCGGGGGCGTCTGCTGGAAATCCTTAAAACGGTCCCCGATAACCAAAGGCAGGCTGTCGTCCACTGTTTCAGCGGGACCGAATCGGAGCTCGCCCAATACCTGGAAATGGGCTTTTACATCGGGATTACAGGAATTGTCACAATCCGCCAACGGGGGGAGTCGCTTCGCCGGATGATTCCATCGATTCCATCGGATCGCCTCCTGGTTGAAACCGATGCACCGTATTTGACGCCCTCGCCCCAACGCAACAAAATCCGGCGCAATGAGCCGGCATTTGTGCGTGAAGTGCTGCTAAAGGTGGCCGACGTCCGTGGTGAGGCTCCCGAAAGCCTGGCGAATCAAGTCTGGGCCAACACCTGCCGGCTGTTTCGGCTTGCACTTTGAATCACGGAAGTCTTGCCGGTGCAAAAAAATCGCTGCTCCCGATTGGCGGGCTACGCGGCCATGAGGTGTTGCACCGCCTTCTCCAGCCCATCAATGGAGAGTTCGAACATGGCGAAAATCTGACGAATCATCATAATCGTGCGGGTATAGCCCCACATGGACGCCGGCACCGGGTTGAGCCAGACACTGTGGGGAAAGGTATGCACGAGCGCACGCAAGCACTCGATACTGGGCTTGCCACTGCGGTCCTGAACATAAATGGACCCGTCCCGGGACATCAATTCGTATGGCGCCATACTGGCGTCGCCGACGACAATCAGGCGGGTTTCGGGATCCAGGCGGGACAATTCGGCCAGACGCATCGGTTTGCGATACCGGGCCGAATCCTCCCACAGCGTGTCATAAATGGTGTTGTGGAAAAAAAAGGTGCGAACCTCCTTGAACTGAGCCCTGGCGTAATCGAACAGGGTCTGCACCACGGCTACATAAGGATCCATCGACCAGCCGCCGTTGTCAATGGCCAAAATCACCTTGAGCCGGTCCTTCATGCGCCGGTCGAAAGCGATCTCGATCTCACCGGCGTTTTTCATGGTTCGGTAAATGCTTTCGTCGACATTCACCTGGTCCCGGGGACCTGCCGGAACCAGGTTACGCAGCCGCTTGAGGGCTTCCCCCACCATGGCCTGGGTCAAGGGACCGGAGAGGGAGTAGTCCTTGTAGCGTCGATCCATGGCGACTTTCACGGCAGATTTGTTGCGCGATATACCGCCGACGCGCATGCCGCCCGGGTGGTATCCGGAGTGCCCCACCGGCGAGGTCCCGCCGGTGCCGATCCACTTGCCGCCCCCGTCATGACGGCCGTCCTGATCCTTCAGGCGCTCCTTGAAATACTCGATGAGCTCCTCGGGTGTCATGCGGCCCAGTTCGCTTTCATCGATTCCCAAGGCATCGGCCATGACCTTGGGATCCTTGAGCCACTGCTCCAGCATGGCCCGCGCGATCTCATCGATTTCCAAGCCTTCGACATCGGGCAGTTCGACCCCTTGAAAATGGTAGGCAAAGACCTGGTCAAACAAGTCGAAATAACGCTCGCTTTTCACCAGGATGGTTCGTGAGGCCGTATAAAACTCATCCAGCGTCGAGACCAGGCGGCTGGTCAACGCGCGGTGCAGGGTCAGAAAAGCCGTTGGGCTGACCGGAATCCCCACCTCTTTGAGCTTATAGAAAAAATTCAGAAACATGGTCAGAACATTTTTCGCCGGCTGACAAACGTGTTGGCCCGTTCGTAATCACCACTTTTCTTGAACAGGATGCCCAGAAAGGGCACATCTCCCTTAGCCAAGCGTTTGGGCTTGAAATCCGGATCGGCTTTCAGCGCACGGATCCAATTGATCAACTCCCGGGTGGCGGGACGTTTCTCGATGGATTCCAAATCCCGCATCCGATAAAAAGCCTCGATGGCATTGTCCATCAGTTCATCGCTGATGTCGGAAAAATGCACGGAAATGATCTTGCGCATCATCTTGGGGTCCGGAAAGGCGATGTGGTGGAAATTGCATCGGCCCAAGAAGGGATCGGACAGATCCTTCTTGGCATTGGACGTAATGATGATCACCGGACGGTGGTGGGCCGGAATGGTCTTGTCGATCTCAATAATATCGAATTCCATCTGATCCAGCACGTCGAGCATGTCGTCCTGGAAATCGGTGTCGGCCTTGTCGATCTCGTCAATCAACAAAACGGTCCGTCGTTCGGCCACGAAAGCCTGGCCGATCTTCCCCATCTTAATGTACTCCTCGATGTTACTGACATCCCGCCGGCTGTCGCCGAAACGGCTGTCGTTGAGCCGCGTCAGGGTATCGTATTGGTACAACCCTTCCACCAGCTTCATGCTCGATTTGACGTTGAGCACAATCAATGGCATATTCAGACTCTCGGCGATGGCATGCGCCAGCATGGTTTTTCCCGTGCCGGGTTCGCCCTTCAGCAAAAGGGGCATTTCCAAGGCCATGGAGATGTTGACGATCTGGGCCAGCTCCTCATCCAGTACATAGCGGGATGCGCCGGTAAACGTTGCATCGGATGCATGCGCGGTCATAAAGCCTCTCTTGATAGCAATTCAATAACGGTTAAAACGATTGCCGGATCCGCGCGGACAAGTCGCGGGTCAGCATCAATACCCGTGTGGCCAGATCCGGACTCAGGGACCCGACCCCACAGCTGGGGGTGATCAACGATTGGGAAAAAACCCGCCGTACATCCAGCCCCAGGGCTTCGACCTGCTTCAAGCGCATTTGCCAGCCGCTGTAAAGGGTTTCGACGGTCTCGCTTTGGATCTCTTCGGGTTCCAGCGTTGGCACGATGCCCCAGGCCAGGCAGCCGCCGGCGTTCAGGAACTCGACAATCTGGGGGCCATAAAGGATGAAGCGGTCGAAGTAGGCATAGGCATCGAAATTGACAATATCGGCACCGGATTCCAGCACCAGCGACCAGTCCGTGTTGGCGCATACATGGATTCCGGCAAGTCCGCCGTCGTCATGGATGGCATCGACCACCTCCTGGAGGCAGACCAGGATGTCCGTTTTTGAGATGCTGATCAATTCCGACGAGCCAAATCCGGCCAGCGCCGGTTCATCGATAAAAATAATCACCGGGCAGCCCGGTCCCGAAAGCGTGCGGACCTGCCAACGAGCGTTGAGGGCCAGGCGTTTGACCGCCGCATCACGCAAGCTGTCGTTGTAGAAAATAGCCCGGCCATCCTGATCCTTGACACCGGTACAGAAAGTAATCGGGCCGGTCACCTGCCCCTTGACGGCAAACGGCGGCGTTTGCATACCGGCCAACGTCTCCAACAACGCCCGAACCCCCTTGCCGGTGGCTTCGGTTAGCGTAAAACGGGAGCGATCCAATTGGTCGGGATCCTCGCTGGCGGCCATGTAATCTTCAAAAAAGGCCAGCAATTCGGCATCGAACCCGTCATCGGCAGTATCGATAAAGGTTTTTCCGTCCCGCTCGGCGACGGCCGGCATTCCCGATAAAAACTGCGGGATCATGCCTTCCTCGGGAAAAATCGGCAATTGGGCCCATAACGGGATGTCAGGCGTATATTCCATGATCAAGCGGGAGGTGGCCGCATGGTCGTCCAGGGGAAAGCTGCCGATCAGCATGGGCCGGCCATCCGGCTGAAAAATTGAAGACATTGGCGTTTTCCTTTCATTGGCGCAGAAAAAGACTGAACAGACGTTTTCTATCACGACCATCCGTTTTTAACAAGGCTGCCCGCCTGCACTTTTTTCACCCCCCCATGGCCGGCTAATTGACACCCAATAGTCGCAATGATATTGTTCACCTATATTATCGCCCCCTCAGTGGAGCCATTGCCGTTAGCCACCCAGCGATTGACGAAGGAGTGGTTAGCAGGCTGTACCTTATCGGATGGAGAGGCCATGGGGACTGTTATCTCCCTTGAAAAAAAGCGCGAATGCACCCAGGACAAACGGGAAGCCGACATTCGCAAGCAAAAACTTTTGGCGGTCAGGAAAATTTTCAGATGTACCCATTGCATGTCGAAATGTGAAAAATGCGGCATTCCCATTACCGTGGACAACCGTCCGAAAATACCCGCTTACAGGATCCCGTATACTTTCTGTGAGGGTTGCGCGGAAGAGTATGTGGACTATATCGATACGTTAAAAGGCATGGGGAACAAAGCCCTTTACTGGCATAACGACGCTTGGATAAAGGTTTGGTCCACCTGGATCGAACATCAGGGTGCCGTCGACAGCTATATGAAATCAAAAGAATTTGAGCGACTGCTGAAGGAACTTAACCCCAACCCGACCTGATGAATCAGCGGCGTGCCGCCGATGGAATGGCCATACAGGTGCGTTGAACGACAGGAGGCTTAGATGTTTGGTATTGGAATGCCTGAATTGATCGTTATTCTGGTGATTATTCTGATTGTATTCGGCGTCGGTAAATTACCGGAAATTGGTGGCGGCATGGGAAAAGCAATCCGCAACTTCAAGGATGCCACCAAAGAAGCGGAAACCAAAACACCGGAAAAACTGGAAGAAGACAAGAAAGCCTGATGATGGTAACTTAACCGCGTCAATCATACCATTCCGGCCCGGCAAGGAGGGATTTCTTTTCTTTCTTGCCGGGCCTTTTTTCGTGCGCCTTCCTTTTTCGGAAGCCGCCCCACCGCCTAGCGAACAATCGACAACCCCAGCCGGAATACATCCTGACGCCGATCGTAGTGCAGCAAGGTCTCGCCATACCCACTGAAGTATTGGGCCTGAAGGTAAAGACTAAAGGCCTTCGTCCATAGCCGGGTCATGGGGTAAGTCAGGTCCAATTGAACCGAGGCGCCCTTGTCGGCCCACCAGAAATGCGAATCCAAAGCCAAGCCATCCGGATCGAGAAGTTCCACCTGAAAATCGAAATATCCGCGATAGTCCTTAAGGTCACCATTCGTTTCATCGTCGTTGTTGACATACGCAAAAATATTGGGAGCCAACTTGAGATAATACGGCCCCGCCAAATGGAGCCCCATGATCGGTTTGACGAAAATATAGTTGGTGCTGCGGGAATCGTCGCCGGCTTTTCCATTGGACTCATGCATGAAACCGGTCCGAACGCCGAAAGCGGTGATGCGCTCGATATTTAAATCGATTTTGGGAAATTCATAGAAAAGCTGCGGCATATAGCTGGTATCGTCGAAGGGCTGGGATGCGCCTTTCAAATCCCAAATGGATCGCTGGGTGTAGGCGAGGTAGAGCGATGCCATTGGCGGAGCGATTCCGGTCAAGCTGCCGTGGGGATCGAAAAGTCGATACTTGAAACTGAACTGGAATTTACTCTGCTGGATACCCGGATCCACACCAAGAAGAAAATAGGTAGGGTCATGGATCGAAAAATTTTCCAGAAAAGATTGGACCATCGTCGGCCCGTCGTCCAAGGCAAGCTGTTCGCCATGCCACTCTGCCGATGCGGATTTTCCGACCGTGAAGGTCACGTCATTTGTATTCAGGGCCGACATCGCCAGGCGGACCGTGCCCGTGACGGAAACAGGCATGGGCAGGCGATACTGTCGCCGAACAAACCCCTGGGCGGGGATCTGTACCTCCGTACCGTCGGTTTCGCCCACCAATTCGGCAACAACCGTTCGCGGGCTTCGGCCGGTATCGATTCGGCAGGGCACCTCCAACGGCAGGCTACGGGTAACGGCCGCATCCGTGTTATTGTGCAAATAAAGTTGCAGCGTTACCGCCTGGCCGCCCAAAACCGGTGGGTCGGGCGGCGCCAACAGGATGTTGGTATCCGCAGCCCATGAAACAGCCCCCATGCCCATCAGCATCAAGAACGCAGCCCAGCGAAGGAAATTCTTCATCCCGGTCTCCTCTCTTTTCCCCACCATCGTCACGCCGGCATGTCCGAGCCGGGTAACGGCCTTTCATCAACCCGGCAGCACGGCAAACAAAACCGGCCACCGTCTTAGCACACAAAGATTCTTTTTTCACCTCAAACCACGCGGGCGTGGCGATTGGAAAAATGTCAAATGCGGGTACCCTGATAGGCACCGGTTGATCGACTTGACAAATGTGCCGCATCCACGGAGAATTACAGGGCGCCCGCGATTCACGCTTGCAACAATGAAATGATGGACGGCGTCCATGCGCTCCCCCGCGCGTTAACCCTTTCGCATCGATAACGACCAAATGGACTATTTTCTCTGTGTAATCGGGATGGTGATGATTGTCGAAGGCGTTCCCTATTTTGCCGCGCCGGATCGGATGAAAGCATGGATGGCAAAAATCATGGAACTCACACCGGAAACATTACGGCGTTTTGGGTTGGTCATGATGACGGCGGGGCTGCTGCTGGTTTACCTGGGCAGGCGATAAGCTTGCCGCTCGCCGTGAGGGTGGCTATCCATGCTTATACATCTCTAAAAATTTCAGCACTTTTTCCACGTACGCTTCGGTTTCCCGGAAGGGCGGGATGCCCTGGTAGGTTTCAACCGTTCGGGGGCCGGCATTGTAAGCCGCCAACGCCAATGGGATCTGGCCGTCAAAACGGGCTAACAACAATTTCAGATAACGTGCTCCGCCCATGATGTTCTGCCAGGGGTCGAAAGGGTCGTATACCCGAAATTCATCCAAATTTTCCGGCATGATCTGCATCAACCCCAACGCGCCCTTGCGGGATACCGCTTTGGGATTGAACGCCGACTCGGCACGGATCACCGCCTTGAGGAGCTGGAAATCCAACCCGTGAAGGGTGGCCGCCTCGTCGATAAAGCGATCAAAACGATTGGAATCCATGCCGTTGCCCTGCCGTTTGGGGCGCTCGCGGATAAAAACCTGATAGTCGGTCGTCGTCGGTGCGTTGGTGAAATGCATAACGCCGTCTCTGTCGACGTACATATAGATGTCGGCAAAGGCGGGCCGTACCAGCAGGGTCAATCCGACAACGATCCAGAAGCGATACCGGATAAACCGGATGAAATGGTGGAGATTCGATTTACGCATGGGTGATTTCGCCATCGTTCAGATGGGTTGTTCGACATCTTTCGCCAGTATACGCAGATATCGGCTCAACATTTGGATTTGTAAAGTTTTTTCTGGGTATTGACAAGAGAAAAAGCCTTGCCGTGCCCACGCACCGGGATGCTTGACACACACCGGGTTTCCGCATATAGACCGGTCCAATTTTTCCACCAAGCCAACCGATCGTCATTTTCCCAAGGAGGCATGAATGTCCACGCAGCCATCGACCACCGATTATGTATTCAGTTCCAGGGGCAGTCTGGTGGGCGCCCAGATGCTTTTTGTCGCCTTTGGCGCACTGGTTCTGGTTCCCCTGCTGACCGGGCTGGATCCCAACGTCGCCCTTTTCACGGCTGGTGTGGGCACCCTCATCTTTCAGTTCGTAACCAAACGCATGGTCCCGATTTTCCTGGCGTCCTCCTTTGCCTTCATCGCACCGATCATTCATGGGGTGAGCGCCTGGGGAATCCCGGGAACCATGTGCGGATTGGTGGCTGCCGGTTTTTTCTACGTGGCGCTGAGCATCTGCATCAAGACCTTCGGCGCCGGTTTCTTGAACAAGCTCCTGCCACCGGTGGTCGTGGGCCCCGTCATCATGGTCATCGGCCTGGTGCTGGCACCGGTGGCGGTGCACATGGCCATGGGGCGCACCGGCGATGGTTCAGCCTGGCTGGTGCCCCAGAAAACAGCCATGATCGTTGCCGGCGTGGCTCTCTTGGTAACGGTGCTCACGTCCATTTTGGGCAAGGGCTGGTTGCGCTTGATCCCCATCCTGATCGGTATCACCGCCGGATACCTCGCCGCCCTCATCCTCGATGCCACCGGTGTTTCGGCATCCATCCAGGCCGGCTTCGATCCGGGCAGCCTGAAAAATTTCACCGGACCGGCGATGGTCAGTTTCCAACCGCTGCTGGACGCCCCTTGGTTTGCCATGCCCCAATTCGTTCTGCCCGAATGGAACCTGGAAGCCATCATTTTCATCGTTCCGGTGGCCATTGCGCCGGCCATCGAGCATTTCGGCGACATCCTGGCCATCGGCACCGTCACGGGCAAGGATTTCATCAAAAATCCGGGAATTCACCGCACCATGCTGGGTGACGGCATCGCCACCGCCTTTGCCTCCCTGCTGGGCGGACCGCCCAACACGACCTACAGCGAAGTGACCGGCGCGGTTACCCTGACGCGCATGTTCAATCCCGGCATCATGACCTGGGCGGCCATTTTTGCCATCACCCTGGCGTTTATCGGTAAGATGGGGGCGCTGCTGCAGACCATTCCAGTGCCGGTCATGGGGGGCATCATGCTGCTGCTCTTCGGTGCCATCACGGTCGTGGGGCTCAACACCCTAGTCAAAGCCGGCGAGGATCTGACCGAAGCGCGCAATCTGACCATCGTGGCACTGATCCTGGTTTGCGGCATCGGTGGAATGGTCTTGCCCTTCGGCGCCTTCACGCTGGGCGGCATCGGCCTTGCGGGTGTGATCGGCGTTGTTCTCAACCTGATCCTGCCGGGTAAACGATGATCGATGATGACGGGATGGTGGGCGGCAAAGGCGATCGCACACCGGATCGTCCATGGGAAAACGCGGACAGATGACCGAGGATCGTATCTACCACACCCCGCAACATCCGGTCCCCCCTTTCGAATTCAACGCGGCGGTGGTGAATGTCTTCGAGGACATGATCCATCGCTCCGTTCCCATGTACGCGGAAATCATCCGGCAGCAGGCGCGGATGATCCAACTTGGGTATCACCCGGGTACGCGGATCTATGATCTGGGCTGCTCCACCGGCAATCTGGCGCTGGCGCTTTGCGCCGGGATGCCGGCAGGCAGTTTCGAGATGGTGGCCGTGGACAGCTCCAAGCCCATGCTGGACGCTTTGCCAGACGACTCGCCGGCTGGCCGCACCGCCGCCAAATCGTCCTGCGACACGGCGATATCCGCAACGTCGAAATGGCAAATGCCTCGGTGGTGGCGGTCAACTTTACCCTGCAATTCATTCCACCGACGGACCGCGATCAGCTTGTTCAGCAAATCCACGACGCCCTGGTCCCCGGCGGAATGCTGCTCTTTTCTGAAAAAACCACCCACGCCGATCCTCGTTTGCGGATCTGCAAACCGATTTTTATTACCGCTTCAAACGCGAGAACGGCTATAGCGACCTGGAAATCAGCCAGAAGCGCGAAGCCCTGGAAAACGTCCTGATCCCAGAGACCCTCCACGATCACCATGCCCGACTGAACCGTTGTGGATTTACGGCCGTCGATGTCTGGTTGAAATGGTTCAACTTCTGCGCCTGGATCTGCATCAAATGAACCGGTTGGCCGATTTAGTCCATGACCCGGTGATAGCCCCCCATCTGCCGGCGTTGGCGCAGTGCGTGGCACAGCGGGAGTCAGGCTTTTCCACCGACAAAAAGGCCATCCAACTGGCCCGGGTTCTGGCAGGGCTGCCCGCCGTCACGCCCTCATCCACCGATGTCAGCCGCGACCGCATCCGCATCGGCGCCCCAACCGATCTCGACCATCACCAGACCCATGCCTTGCAGGACGCCTTGATCCACCTTAAGCCCTGGCGCAAGGGACCCTTCGACATTTTTGGCGTGCGGCTGGATAGCGAATGGAACAGTTCGATCAAATGGAATCGGCTGGCCGCCCACCTGCCTTGCCAAACGGGCAAACGGATTCTGGACATCGGTGCCAGCAACGGCTACTACCTCTTTCGCCTGGCGGATCAGCACCCCGCTTGGGTCCTGGGGATCGAGCCCTACCTGAATTTCTACTTCCAGTTTCTGGCCCTGTCCCGCTATCTGGCCATCCCCCACGTGCATTGCCTGCCATTGAAACTGGAGGCGTTGCCGGAGATGCGGAGCTGCTTCGATACCGTACTGTGCATGGGCATCCTCTATCACCGGCGTTCGCCCCTGGATACCCTCCTGCAAATCCATCGGCTTCTGGCGCCCGGCGGGCTTCTGGTCCTGGAGACCTTGATCGTCGAGGGCGACGCGGAGATGGCTCTGTTCCCCCAAAAACGTTATGCCCGCATGAACAATGTCTTCTTCATTCCCACGGTCTCCTGCCTGACCCACTGGCTGAACCGCTGCGGCTTTACGGATATCCGCTGCATCGATGTTTCCCGGACCACCTTGGCGGAGCAGCGCAAGACGGCCTGGATCGACACCCAGAGCCTGGAGGATTTCCTGGATCCCCGGGATCCAAGGAAAACCGTCGAGGGATACCCGGCACCGGTCCGGGCCATGCTGCTGGCCACCGCCAGCTCCCGATAAGGCCAACCGGTCCCATGGCGGTCCGGCGCCGCGAATCAGCCTCTGAGGCGGTTTGAAAATCCTCTAAAACGATTTCCACCGTTTTTCCCAATACATCAACGCTTCATAACCGTAGATGGCATTCAAATGGTGAAGCAAAGCATGATACCCTTCTTTCTGCCAAATTCGGGTAATTTCAGCATTTACCGCTTGATAATGGGCCAAGAGCTCGTCAACCTGGTCATCGGCGGGGAGCGCTTGATCGCCGGACAGCTGGCCGGAAACCTGTTCCACCATTGCCAGCCACATGCGACTGACCCCCATGATGTAGTAAGGCCAGGTCGCACGCATGGTCGGCGACCAGCTGGAATCGCTGGTGTCAGCCACCGCCGGCCGGTCGTTATGCGCAACATCGTCGGTGATGATTTGCCGGACCGTGCCTTGGACCAGCAGGTGCTTTAATCGGGCATTTGCCAGCACTCGCCGATTGATCCGGTCCGCCGTTGCCGCCGAGCTGTAAAAAATGAAGCTGAACTGGTGGCCGGCCGCATCGTTATTGGAACGGCGGTGGAATCGCCACAGGTCGATATGGGGTGCTTCGGCGGAAAGAATGGGGGCGAGGGTTCGATGGGCCAGAAGCAGGTCTTTTTCCCACGGCGTTCCGCTGTCAAACCAGTCCATCTTGAATCGAACGGCCCACCAGCCTTTTTCCGCCACTTCTGCCTGTTGGGGTGCGGGGGGTGGCGCAACCGCCGGTTTGTACCATGACAAGGAACTACAGCCGGTGAACAGCCAGAGCGAAAGTACGCCCATCCATAGCCCGAATGGCCTTAGCCCGGGCACGCTTTTTGTCTCATGTTTCATTGGCCACGACCCGATATCGATGGTTGACATAACATCCTTACATCCTGGCCGCCCGCACGATGAGCGGCCGTGCATTCACGTTCATTTGAAAAAGGAGTCGGAAATACCATGAGCGACGGTTATCATGTTATTTTTGAAGGCAGATTGGTGCCTGGAAAAAGTGTGGACCTGGTCAAGGATCGCTTGAAGCAGGCTTTGAAAACCGATGACGCGGGGATCGACCGGCTCTTCTCCGGCGGCCCGGTGACGGTGAGAAGCAAAACGGACCTGGCCACTGCCGAAAAGTATAAACAGGTCTTTGCCGCTGCCGGCGCCTTCGTGGAAATCCGTAAACAGGGTCCGTCGGCACCCCTGTCGGCCGACCCGCCAACGGCCCCGCCATACGTGTCGACCACCGCCGATGCACCCGGCATGCCGGCCCAGGCTTCACTGAAGCCAGCCGTTCCGCTCGTAAAAATGCACTATATCACGACGTCCAATGGAGGAAAAATGATTATCACGAATATTGAATCCGTCCCCGGCACGACGGTGGTCGAACATTTTGGACTGGTATCGGGCAGTACCATCCGGGCCAAGCATATCGGCCGCGATTTCATGGCCAGCCTGAAAAACCTGGTCGGCGGCGAACTGAAGGGATACACGCAATTGCTTCAGGAATCCCGGGAAGAAGCCATGTCCCGCATGATCGAGGAGGCGCGCCTGATGGGGGCCAATGCCGTGGTCAATGTGCGGTTTTCCACCTCTTCCGTGGCGCAGGGTGCCGCCGAACTGTATGCGTATGGCACTGCCGTAAAAGTGGCGTAGGGAGCTTTGCGATGATAGACTTGATCATTTTCCTTTCACTGATCGCCCTGGGCTATGGCGCGGGAACCTGGGCCGAAAAACGGCATTACCGTTCGATCCTCAAGCGGGAGCAGGCCATGCTCAATCTGCCGGCGGTCAGCCTCAAATCGGTCGATATTCCCGATCACAAAATCCGCTCGGCACAGATGGTTTACGGCAGTGCGGTCATTTCCGTGGACTATTTCAAGCGGCTTCTGGCTGGCCTGCGCAATGTATTCGGCGGGCGGGTGAAATCCTATGAAAGTCTTGTGGACCGGGCGCGCCGCGAAGCGCTGCTGCGGATGAAAGCCATGGCCGGAGATGCCACGGTTATCGTCAACGTACGCATTGAGACGGCGACGATCGGCAGGCAGTCCGCACGGAAAAACATCGCCTGCTTGGAGGCCATGGCCTATGGAACGGCCCTGACCGTGGAGGAGTAGGTGAAATTCACCCCCCGGCAAACCGGCATCAACGTCAATGTCACCCCGACGCATCCGTTAAAGGAGTTTGCGATCCTCACCGGCAGCCTGATCGCTTTGGCCGTGGTTGGGTACCTGGCTTTGGGGCTGGCTGTCGACATCATCGTTCCCCGAATCTCCATCGACCTTGAGAAAAAGTTGGCCGGTATCATCATGCAGCGCTTCAAGACCGACGAAACGCCATCGCCGGCCAACCGATATCTTCAGGCGCTGGTGGACCGGCTGCAGCAAAACTGTGCGCCGCTGCCATATCCGATCATCGTGCATGTGGAACCTTCCGAGGCGGTCAATGCAGCCGCCTTGCCGGGCGGCCAAATGGTCGTTTTCAGTGGGCTTCTGGCGGAGATGCGCTCCGAAAACGAACTGGCCTTTGTTCTGGCCCACGAACTCGGCCACTATGCCCACCGGGATCACTTGCGCGGCCTGGGCCGGGCGCTGGCGTTGATGACGGCATCGACCGTTCTCATGGGAGCCGATAACAGCATCAGCAAAATGATCGGCCAGGGGATCACCCTCACGGAATTACGGTTTTCACGCGATCAGGAAACCCGTGCGGACGAATTCGCCCTGGAAACGGTGTTCTGCCATTATGGCAATGCTGCCGGCGCCACCGACTTTTTCAGCGAAATTCCCAAGTCGGGAGACCCGGGACGGTTTGGCCACTATTTTGCCTCGCATCCGGAGAATCGCCGCCGCATCGACCATCTGGTAACATTGATCCGCCAGCGCGGCTACCCGCTGGGTGCCACACGACCGTTACCGGCAGATTTCAGGAAAATACCAAATACCAAGGGGTCTTGATGGGTCTGGTGCCCATAACACCGACCCATCCCGGATCTTCTTTCTATTTTTTGTTCGGCGCCTGAACCAGCCCGCGGAAAAAACTGTCATCCTCACAGTGGTTCAAACCGTCCTCAACCCGAACCAGATCTTTTTTGACCAGTTGGGACAGCGCGATGTCGATGCTGGCGAAGTCGTCACTGCCGGTCTGCATCTGGGTCCGGACCTGATGGGTCTTGCCTTCGCGGATAAATCCCTTCATGCGATGGCTGTTGATAAAGTATTCCAGCGCCAACACCCGGCCCCTGCCGTCTTTACGCGTCACCAGCCGCTGGGACAGGGAGATCAGGAGCGACTCGGCCAGGGTCATGCGGATCAGGTTCTGTTCAAAAGGCTCGAACATATTGACGACCCGTTCGATAATCGAGGTGGAATTGTCCGAGTGAACCGTCGACAGAACCAAATGCCCCGAATTGGCCGCCTGGAGAGCAATGCGAAATGTATCCTTGTCGCGCATCTCGCCAACGACGATGACGTCCGGGGAATGACGCAGCACATGGCGCATGCCCTGGTCAAAGGAGGCCACATCGCGGCCCACTTCACGTTGGCTGATATTGCTCTTCTTGTGTTTATGCAGAAACTCCACCGGATCTTCCATGGTGATGATATTGCAGCCCCGGGACGAATTAATGATATCCACCAGGGCTGACAGGGTGGTGGTCTTTCCGTGGCCCGCCGGGCTGGAGACCAGAATCAAGCCCTGGGAACGCAGGGCAAACTTGGTGATCCATTCCGGCAGATTCAATTCGGCAAGGGGGGGCATCTGATCGGCGATCGGTCGGATGGTGATGGCCACAGACCCCCGCTGGCGATAAACCGCCACCCGGAAACGGCCCAGTTCCGACGAACTGACCGTGAAGTCGTGATCCGTCTTCTTTAAAAAAGCCTGCCACTGATCATCGGAAAACATCTCCCGGGCGTAACGAATGCAATCCTCGGGGGTAAGCGCCGGAATGGCCAGCCGCTTCAATGTGTTTCCCACCTTGATGGATGGCGGGGAACCGGCGGTAAAGATCATGTCGTCGGCGCCCGCCTTCCTCAGATAGCGCAACAGGGACATCAGGTTGGGGGATTTTTCGCCTTTTTCGATCTCCACCATTTCCGCCAAGGCCTTACCGCACAAGCCGTTGTCGGGATTGGTGGTGATGCTGCGGATGGCGCTGTCAAGCATGTAGGCGGGCGCCACCACCGGCTGGATCTTTTTGCCGATGGAAAACTCAAGCTCGCTGATGGTGGTAAAATCCTGGGGGTTGACCATCGCCAAAACCAGATTCTGGCCATCCAGGGCAATCGGCAAAACCCGTTTGGTAACCATTTTCTCCACCGGCAACAGATGCAGCACCGTTTTGTCAATGTTGCGTTGATAGAGATTCACCCCCGGAACCCCAAACTTTCGGCTGAGCAGGTCCAGAAGGTCGTCGATGGCCACGAATCCCATTTCGATCATGATCGAACCCAGTTTTCCCCCCACTTGGACCTGCCGGTGGAGCACCTGCTGGAGTTGCTCGGCGCTGATGAGGCCATCGTCAAGAAGCTGTTCACCAATCCGCCGTTTTTTCGTTCTCTGATCCTGGAAGGTCGATTCCGTAATCATAATGGAAATGCTCCTTTAATCTGTCTTCATGATGCCCAACCGTCGTCGAGCCCTAATGTTGATTTTTTCGGGGAAAATTTTTCGCGCAACACGGATATCGGACGAATTGGCTATTTCTAAAAGAAAGAATGAAATCCAAATACGGTTGCCCTGATCTGGATCCTCGATCCCCTTGTGGGCGTCCCGTAAACGTGATACGGGTCGCTTCGGTTCGACATTTGTCCGCCCATTCCTGTTTTGATCCACGGAGACCGTTTATGACGACAATTTTGCTGATGTATATGCTGGTCGGCGCGGTGGCCGGCATTCTGGCCGGCCTTCTCGGCATCGGTGGCGGACTGGTGATCGTCCCCATGCTGGTATTCTGTTTTGTCCGTCAAGGAATTCCCGATGCCATGATCATGCACCTGGCCCTTGGGACCTCACTGGCCAGCATCATGTTCACCGCGGTGTCCAGCTTCCGGGCACACCATAAACGCGGCGCGGTGCACTGGGATATCGTACGCAAAATCCTTATCGGCATCTTCACCGGCACCTTTATCGGGAGTTGCATTGCCGCCCAACTTTCCACACGATTCCTCAAAGGCTTTTTCGTCGCGTTCCTCTATTACGTCGCCGTCCAGATGCTAACCAACAAAAAGCCCAAACCCTCCCGCCAGATTCCCGGATACACGGGCATGTTCGGCGTCGGCAACGTGATCGGGATCGTTTCCAGCCTGGTGGGCATCGGCGGGGGAACGCTTTCCGTACCGTTCATGCTATGGTGCAATATACCCGTCCACCACGCCATCGGCACATCGGCGGCCATCGGCTTTCCCATCGCCATCGCCGGTACGGTGGGATATATCTATAATGGTCTCAAAGCCACGGATCTGCCCCTTTATTCCCTCGGCTATATTTATTTGCCGGCCTTGGTGGGCATTGTCCTGACCAGTGTCCTGACGGCGCCCCTGGGCGTTCGCTTGGCCCACAGCCTGCCGGTGAACCGGTTGAAACGGGTGTTTGCCATCTTGCTGCTGATGGTCGGAACCCGGATGTTGATCAGCGTTCTCTGAGGTTTCGCGCCGACGGACCGGGCTGTTTTTAGCGAGGGGATGGCATTTCAGGTGGAATCATGAATGTTCTTGACAAAGCTACCGTTCCCGAATAGTTAGATCTACTTGATATTTTTATTCCTGCCTGGCTATTCATCTGTGCAAATACAGATTGCGAAAATCAAACAAGTGAAAGGAGAGAGAACACATGTCTAAACTCATTCCCCCCCATGGTGGCAAAGGCTTGACCGTTTGTCTGCTCGAAGGCGCCGAAAGAGAAGCTGAACTGAAGAAGGCTGCCGGCCTGAAGCAGGTTGAGATCTCCCCCCGCGTCAAAGGTGACCTGATCATGATCGGTATCGGTGGTTTCAGCCCCCTGACCGGTTTCATGACCAAAGCGGATTGGAAAGGCGTTTGCGAAAACTTCCTGATGGCCGACGGTACCTTCTGGCCGGTCCCCGTGTGCATGGACGTAACCAAGGAAGACGCCGATGCCATCGCCATCGGTGACGAGGTTGCCCTGTTTGATCCCAAAGGCCAGGAAATCATGGCCACCATGAAAGTTACCGAAAAATTCGAGATGAGCGACGCCGACAAGACCTGGGAATGCGAGAAGGTCTTCATGGGCGAAGGCACCCCGACCGCCGAGGAATTCTGGAAGATCGCCAAAGAAGATCATCCTGGCGTCCAGATGGTCATGTCCCAGAAAGCGGTCAACCTGGCCGGCCCGGTCAAGGTCCTCAGCGAAGGTAACTACCCGACCAAGTACGCTGGCGTCTACCATCGTCCGGCCGAATCCCGCAAGTTGTTCGAAGATCGTGGATGGAGCGAAGTGGCCGCCCTGCAGCTGCGCAACCCCATGCATCGTTCCCATGAGTACCTGTGTAAGATCGCCGTGGAAGTATGCGACGCGTCTACATCCACTCCTTGGTCGGCAACCTGAAACCGGGCGACATTCCCGCCGAAGTCCGCGTGAAATGCATCGACGCCCTGGTGAAAAACTACTTCGTCGAGCAGAACGTCATTCAGGGCGGGTATCCCCTGGATATGCGCTATGCCGGCCCCCGTGAAGGCCTCCTGCATGCCGCCTTCCGCCAGAACTATGGCTGCTCCAAGATGATCATCGGCCGTGACCATGCCGGCGTGGGTGACTTCTACGGCATGTTCGAAGCCCAGACCATCTTCGACAAAATCCCGACCCCGGGCGAAGGCAAAGGCCTGCTCTGCCAACCGCTGAAAATCGACTGGACCTTCTACTGCTACAAGTGTGACGGCATGGCCTCCCTGAGAACCTGCCCCCACGCCAAGGAAGATCGCGTACTGCTTTCCGGCACCATGCTGCGCAAGATGCTCTCCGAAGGCGGCGACCTTCCCGATCACTTTGGCCGCGACGAAGTTGTCGCCATCCTGCGTGAGTACTACGAAGGCCTTACCGAAAAGGTCGAGATCAAGACCCACAAGGCAGCCACCGGCAATTAATCGCCAATCCCTGCCATTTTAAAGAAACGAAAAGCGGGATGCACATGGGTGCATCCCGCTTTTTTTATAGTAACCCTACCCCGAGCCCACAATAAGAAGCGGCTGTTAAATCAGGCCAGCGGGCCTGCTATTTTTGAAAACCACAATCATCCGCCAGAACGCGAAATTTCTTTTCACTTACCATGCCCTTGATCCGTTCTGAAATCTCTTGCGGGTGCCGGCTCTCCGGATATGCTTTGAACAGGGTCGCGACCCGATTCAATTCATCCAATTCTCTGAGGCAATCCTTTAGCCATTCGTTGGTCTGTGTTTTGTCTTCTGCCTTCATAAACACCGGCCGATCCCGTCGGATCCATCGATTTTGCAGGTGGTTGGCCAATATGCCAGAGCAAGAACATCGATTGGCGCCATCAAACAGACCGCAATGATGGGCTAAAAAATTCTTCAAATGCCCGCGCGCCCTGGAAATCCGCTTCCTGAAAGCGGCCGGGCTGATATTCAAAATATAAGCCCCCTCCCGGCTGGAGACATCCATGACAACCCCCAGAATGAAAGCCAGCCGATGGGGGCGATCCATGGCCGTCAGCAAGGCTGGGTGCATCGAAGACGGACTTCGATTTCAAGCATCTTCGATGGCGCGGCCGGCGGATTGGCCAACCAACCCTTTGCTTCCGCTTGATCCACGAGTCGGACGGCTTTTTCCCAGTTCATCTCGAACCGCTCCATCCGGCTTTTCCGTACCGTGTTCAAATGGTTGGCGGCAACACGGTATACCCACGCCTGGAAAGCCCCCTCGAATCGAAACGTTTTCAGATTGGAAATCACTTTGATCAAAATATCCTGGGTGGCGTCCTTGGCGTCTTCCGGGTGAGAAAGCATCCGTAGGGCCAAATAATAAATTCTATCCCGGAACTGCAGAACGATTTCCTCGACAGCGTCGCTGGATCCCTCAATCGCTTGATGGACCACCTCGGCGATCGGTCCTTGGCTTATTTTCTTTTTATCCATTTGCCGATTCTGTTTTCTGTAAAAGATATAGCCTTTAAGATAATGTTTTTGGCAAGGCCAGAGGGAGAAAGCTGTATAAACAATACCGCGACGACCGATAACGCAGCCCAAAAACATTATCTTGAATGCTATAGAAGATGCGGCCCAACCTCGGGCCTGAGATAATTACAGACACAAAAGATACAGGCTTGTGACCGGAAAAATACCCAATGCCCGATATTTTTTTCGGTCACAACTGGCGCAACAAACAGTCATTAACATAGGGTGACGCAGTGAATAATGTCGTTCACGGGTATTTTCCTTTGGAAAACAAAAAAACGTAACCAACGGAAAAAAGGATCCTGGGAAAACCCAGCTTGACCCCAAAAACCAATACGCTGAAACGTATAGCAGCATGAAATCAAATCATCAGGAAGGAAACCATTATGCCGATAAATCCGAATTTCGTTGCCCCTTGCGGGCTGTATTGCGGTGTCTGCGCCATCCATATCGCCGAACGGGATAACAATGAAAAGTTTAAACAACGCCTGGTAAACCTTTACCAGGGCAATGTCGACGGCAAAGGCACGCTCCCCAACAGTCAACACCTGACCACGCAAGATATCAAATGCGGTGGCTGTCTATCCGATGACACCTTCATGCACTGCCGTCAATGTGAAATCAGGCGCTGCACGGAGGAAAAAGGCTTCTCGGGATGCCATGAATGCGACGATTTCCCATGCGCCCACATCGATCATTTTTCCATGACTGTCGGGAAAAAAGTCATTTTGCGAGCCATCCCCTACTGGCGGGAGGTCGGAACCGAGAAATGGATACAAGACGAAGAAGCCCGTTATGTTTGCCCGAATTGCGGGAACACCCTATTCAGAGGCGTTATGCGCTGCAACCGGTGTAAAACGGAAGTTGATCTTGACTGAATGGCAAGCCGCGCATCGGCTTGTTCCAAACAGGAACTGTCTACGATGCCTTAAAAAAGAGCATCAACGACTGATAGTACTGCTTTGCGGTCGATTTGGCTTCCAGGCCGCGGCTGAAATACTTTTTTGCGCCTCTTGGTAATCGGGTCGTTCCAATAACAGAAGGAAACAGTGTTCTCCAAATTGGGACCGCCTTCGTGGAAAGTGGTTTGGAAAGCGCCGTTGGGATGAATCAAGCCTTCCCAGCAGAGCTTTGCCCAACTTTTAGAGAATGCCCTATCAATTAAAGCTTGTTCAAAGACCTTTACTTATAATCTGATGGACTTATTCCCTCCCGGCTTTTTTTGCGATCCGCTGCAAAAGCATGGTTAGGTACCGGGCATCACTGCGGCCTGCCGAATCACAAAGGCTCACATCCCCCCTCATCTCAGCAGAGAGTTGAGATGCTTGAACGCCGTTTCGAAGCGTTCCTTGGTGGTATCCGACACCTGCGGCCAGAGCGTGGCCACATTCTCCGAGAAATACCGCGCGGGCCTGTAGTGGCCGAACGTGCCGGATTTGAAAGGATTGGCTTCGAGATAAGCTTCGATAGCGCGCAACACGCGCGGCTCCTTGGCATTCAGCGTCGCCGGATCAATAGGCGTCTTCAGTTGCTTGGCGAACTCGGCATTGACAAGGGTAACGTAGAAATCGCGCTCGAACATATCCTCTACGTCAGCTTCGCTCTTGCCGGCGAAATCACCGTAGGTAGTGACCTGCTTCTTCTTGAGCAGTTTCTTCTTGTATAGGTCTTCGATAAGCGCACGGTCGCTGTTCTGGATATCAAGAAGGGTGGCAACGTTTAGGCCCTTCTGTGGGGCCAACAATGCGACAAAGGCTGGAACCTTGCCACTTCCGCCCACCGGCGTAACAACCCAGCTTTCCGAAAGCCCGGTACGCCCCTCGCGCTCAAGCTGCGCGGAAACGGCCTGCAGGTATAGCATGTCGGCTGGACCTTCGACAACCAGCGAATTGGGGCCGATAAAGAGCGTCTGCTGAATCTCATAGCCGAGCGCGCCTTGCAGCGGGAACAAACTGTCGTCGGTTGCGTCGAACACGTTGGACAGCACCTTTGTGCCATCCTGATCCTTGGGAAGCTGTTCCTTCGCGTCTATTCCCAAATCCTGCACGATCAGCACTCGATTGAATCTCGTTGGATCGATCATGAAGGGCGAATGGGTGGTGTAGAGAAGCTGGTGGGCCGACAACTCGGCGTCGAAATACCGCAGAAGATCGGCCTGCGCGCGCCCATGCAATGACAGGCCTGGCTCGTCGAGCAACAAAATCACGTTCTGCTTCTGGCGCTTGATGTCTTCATACCATGCGAGGAACGAGAAGAACCAGACAAAGCCACGCGAGCGCGTGCCCAGTAGCGTATGCGCCCAATGCACAGTATCGTATACCTCGCCCCAGACGTTGATGCCCTGCCGCATGTCGGGTGGGTCCTCGGCTTTGGCGTCGCGCACATCGAAGCGCATCTGGATGTGCTTGTTCTGAGACCAGTATTTGACGATCCGCCCAGTCAGGTGATTTCCGGCTCCTTCGAGTTTATTCTTGAGTTCGGTCGTGTTATTTGCCGCGACAAGCTTCCGGTGGTCGAGCCGTGCCAGGTTGATGAGACCGATGAGCGGGTAATCGGAATCCTCAAGCTTCTTGGCGTCCTCGCGCGCGATCAGAGCGTTGAGATTGGCCTGTCCCTTCATCTGGTAATATTCGTCGAAATATAGATACTTCGGCGCACGCGGCCAAATTAGGGAATTGAAAATGTAAAAGGATAGGTCCTTTTCGCGGACCTTTGCTACCGTTCCCTTGAGCGCATTGACCGCTTCAGTGGCTTCCGTTGCATCCAGCGCAGCAGAAAAGGCGTTCCAGTCCGAAACCCCATTGAGCGTCTCTTTGAGTTCGTCCGGCAGCGCAGGATTATCGGTTAGATATTTGCGTGCGGCGGTATCGTCGACGGACAGGACAAACTTGCTGTTGTTTTTGCCGTAATATGTTTTGCGCTCGAAAGTCTTGCTCTTGAGAACCTTGGGGCCAAAGACCTCCGCTATGACCTCCAAGTCGCCGTCCTCCAGTTCGTAGATTGACTCCACGACTACGGCTTCTTCGCGATCTTTGTTCTCGACCTCGAAACGGTAGTCCTCGACTTCCCTCTTGGGATAGTCATAGGTTTCATCGAAATCGGCGTGCTCAGCAATGATCGGATTTGTGCGGTAGAGCGCCGTAAGAAGCGCAGTTTTCCCGGCCTCGTTTTTCCCGACAAGGCAAGTCACCCGATTGTCGACCTTGACGGGGCCAGAATCCCAAATGCTCCTGAACTCGCGGACCCTGAACTCTTTCAGCTTCATCGTGGATGCTTCCTCCTGTGATTAAAAGGCCGGGGTGACCGGCGAATTTGCCCTGATAACGGGCACGGATGTGGCTGGTTATCGGGGTAAATCCACCGGTTGACTCTGTGGTCATCAGGCGGATGCGAAGCCTGACCAACCATTGATTGTCAAGCAAATTTTCACTAAAACAATATCGCATTCCCCCATTAAGCCGACCGAAAGGATACTGACCGGCATGGCGCCATGATTGTCTCCTTCCCCCCTACTCATACTTGGGAATAAACAGCCGGATCGCCACCGCAGGGAAAGCCAGTTTCATGGTGTCTCCGATGCGGCGGCAGCCGGCGATGAAACAACACACCCGGTTTCGCTTACCCGTCTTGTATGTATCCTTCACAGCCCAAATCACGCCGATCGCATTATCGACGAACCAGGCTATTTCCGGGATGCGCTTGAAAATGATTTCTTTTGGATCAATGGAAAATTCGCAATTGCCGAATTTGGAGATGCAGGCAACGATCATGCTTTTAGTGACGAACACGTCACAGTAGCCGTCCAGGAACCGGCTTTTGCGAACGAGGCCCGGTGTGGAACTTGTGATGCGGGAATCTGGAACGAAGTGGATCAGCTCCCCGTTCGCGTCGATTTTTTGGATCTTGCTTTTGAACAACCTTGTCGAGCTCGGCACGCAGGAGGCCCTTAACCTCCCGCAAGTGTTCCTTATCGATGTCTTCAATTTTATTTAAAATTTAGACCATCTCTTTCGCCTATGCGTCATTAACAAAACGAAGCAACGGTTACAAGTGAATAAGCAGAAACAAACAGGAGGAACCGCATTTGGATCGATTTCTATTTGTCGCGGTCAAGGACCGCTCCTACGCGTTTTTGAAATATGGCGGCTGTTCAATAGTGGCCTTCGTTGCACGACGTCATCTCAATAAATCGATTTAACTTCCGCCAGGACAAACGAACTGCGGGTGGCGGAAACACCTTTGGTATTGAATACGTCCTGAAGGACGACCTGGGAATAATGCTGCATATCCCGGGCGACGATTTCCAGCATCAGGTCGACGTCGCCGGAAACGGCAAAGACGCTGACGACGCCCTCGATTTTCGCCAAGTGATCCGCGACTTCCTCCCAGCCCACGGCTCCATCGCGGATCACCCCGCAATAGGCACGAACGGAAAGGCCCAGCTTTTGCCGATCGGTGAGCGCCCGATAACCGACAATGACCCCTTTCTTTTCGAGTCGCGAGATCCGCCGCGAGCAACTGGAATGGGATAGGTTGACCTGCCCGGCAATATCGAGGTTGGACAGCCGTCCATTGGTCTGAAGCGCCGCAATGATTTTCCTGTCGTAATCGTCAAGTTTGATCATCTAAGCCTGGTCATCTAAGTTAGATCATCTGCAAAACTTTTGCATGTAGGGTCATCCAACCCAATCTCTCAGAATGAAATTAACATTAAAGCCAATAATAAGCAAATATTTTGCATAATTTCTCACAATGCATTAAATAATTGCAATTATTTGTTTACCTGTGTAGGTTTTCATTCATTGGCAATGAACCACTTTCAACCTGTTTCGTGCCCAAGGGTTCCACACATGACATCTGATTCCATTGCAGCAAACGATTCTTTTTTCAAGGATGGCTTGAGCGCAGGATGGCCCATCTGTCTGGGCTACCTGCCCATCGGAATGGCCTTCGGGGTTCTGGCCCAGAAGGCGGGTCTCACACCGGTTCAAATCGGCCTGATGTCCCTTCTGGTGTTCGCCGGCAGTTCCCAATTCATCGCCGTCTCCATGATTTCCGCCGGGGCCTCGGCAGCGGCCATCATCACCACCACCTTTGTGGTCAATATGCGCCATGTATTGATGAGTTCCGCCCTTGCCGTTTATTTAAGGTCCGCGCACCGGGGATTGCTCGCCCTCTACGCCTATGGTGTGACCGACGAAAGTTTTGCCGTCAACCTCCCCCGATTCAATGCCCACGAGTGGAGCCTTGGGCGAGCCATGGTGGTCAACCACGCGGCCAACCTCACCTGGTTCTTCAGCACCGTGGCCGGCGGCATCGGTGGCCGGTTTATCCCCGAGGGTGCCCTGGGCATCGATTACGCCTCATCGCCATGTTCATCTGCCTGCTGATCTACCAGATCAGAAAATGGATTCACCTGCTCACCGCCGTCATCGCCGGCATCGCCGCCGTGGGCCTGGCGTTGGCGATCCCGGGCAACACCTATATCGTCATCGCTTCCGTGATGGCCGCCACGATTGGCGTGATCATCCAACGCATAGTCATGCGAAGGAAAACGAACCATGGCTGATTACCTGACGCTGCTCGTGGGCATGGGCCTGGTGACCTACCTGCCCCGCTGGATACCGCTGCATTACCTTTCCCGGCGATCCCTTCCGGATTGGTTCGTCCAATGGTTGGAACTGATTCCGGCAGCCATTTTGAGCGCACTGCTGTTGCCGGTTCTGGTTCTCGGTGAAGGCCCGCGTCACATCGATTTTCTGCGTCCCGAGTTGTGGGTGGCGCTGCCCACGTTCGCCTTCGCCTGGCGGACACGCTCGTTGGGAGGAACGGTGGTGGTGGGAATGCTGTTATTTTGGTTATCGGAAAAGGTAGCCGTGCTCTGGTTTACTTGAATGAATGACGGGAATGGCAATTATGGTAGTGACCGAAGAAGATAAAAAACGATTTTTCAGGCGGATCAGCCTGCTCTTTGAGGAGCAGCTACCCTTTAACCGCCTGCTGGGTATGCGCGTGGCGTCGGTGGCGGAGGATCAGGCGTCGGTTATCTTTGACCGGCGCGACGATTTGATCGGCAACGTGTTTCACCAGACCCTGCACGGCGGCGTGATTTCCTCCGTGCTGGACACCGTGGGTGGGTTGACGGCCCTGGCCAGCCTGGTGGAACGGGCCGCCGGCCTGCCCGAGGAAAAGCTGGTGGCTATTTTTTCGCGGACGGGGACCATCGATATCCGGGTGGACTATCTGCGGCCTGGCAGGGGCGACCGATTTACCGGCAATGCCTGGATCATGCGATCCGGTCGCAAAGTGGCCGTGACCCGCATGGAGCTGCATGCCGACAGCGGTTTGCTGGTGGCCGTGGGAACGGGTACCTACATGGTCGGATAGAATCCGGCCGCCGCATGTGGCCCAACCCATCAAGCCAACCAATACTTCCGAGATTGTCCATTCCGAGAAAACAAAAAGCCCGGGTACATTTTTAGGATGTTGTACCCAGGCTTTTCGCTTGTAAGTGGTAGGCACGATTGGATTTGAACCAACGACCTCTTCCGTGTCAGGGAAGCGCTCTCCCCCTGAGCTACGTGCCTACATGATTTACATGAAGTGAGCTTGATATCACCCGGCCAATGGACTGTCAAGTCAAATGGAAGCGATCCGGAACAAAATTTCAATCCTCCGGCTGCTGCAGGATCTGCATGCCGATCCAGATATAGTGCAGGCCGGAAATGACGGTCAATCCAGCCACGATCCAGACCAACATTGGCAGCAATAGGCGCGCTGCCGGCAATTCGAAAGCCAGCAGGAAGATCATCACGGTGACCAGTTGAGCGCCAGTGGTCCATTTGCTGATCAGGCTGGGTCGAATGCGATAATTTTTCTGCGTTATCGTGAAAATCGCGATCCCGATGACGATCAGAATGTCGCGGGAAAGCACAATCACCGATAGCCAGGTCGGAACGATCCCCAGATAGGCCAGGCAAACGTATGCCGAAATAAGCAGGGCTTTATCCGCCACCGGGTCCAAATAGGCCCCCAGCACCGTGCGCTGATTGAAAAGACGCGCGATGAGGCCGTCCAAACCGTCACTGATACCCGCCAGGACAAACACCCATACGGCTGGCCGCAGTTGGCCCCGCAGCAGAAGGATGATAAACAGCGGCGTCAGCAACAGCCGGGAGAGCGTCAACAGGTTAGGAATATTGATGGTCGTATGGGTTCGCGTGTTGGGCATGGTCTGGAATCACGGCTGGCGCAGCAGCAGGCGAACGGTGTCATCGGCCACGCTTTCGAGGTCGATACCAAAGTCGGTGGAGCGGATCTGTGACAATGCGTCCGCCAGCGCGCGCGGTGTGCCATCATAATTGACCACCAGCACGGATTGGTCACCGGTCATCTCCTTCAATCGCAGTTCCTTGACCTCGGGCAGTGCGGCGATGGCCGTTCGCAGGCGCACCAAGCCGACGATCTGGCCGTTGATGCCATCGATCACCAAGGTAATCAGCGAGCGAGCGCCCTGCCCTTGCTGCCAGCCAGCCAGGATCTGCCGTTCCAGATCGTCTGCCGCAGCCGAACCGGCGCTGGCCAGGACCTTCCGCCCGGCTTGCCGGACGCCAGCCCAGAAGCCGTTTCCGCGTGCTGACGGGAATGTCCCAGGGAGTTTCCGCTGTGCACATCCA
>NZ_BBCC01000049.1 GCF_001311845.1 Desulfosarcina cetonica JCM 12296
CCGCTGAGGTGGCGGGGCGATAATGGGGTGGCCGGTAGTAAGGCGGCCGATAGCGTGGCGGCCCCCACCACCCGCCATAGCGGGGCGGGCCCCAGGCATACCCGAAATGGAAACTGAAGGGGCCGTGGAAGAAGGAATACCCGAAACTCCAGCCGTGATACGAGCTGTAACGGACGCTGAAGCCATAGGTAAACGGCCTCGGATAATAGTAGTGACGATACCACGGCCGATAGTAATATCCGGTACCGTAAACGACAACACCGTGATGGATGTAACAGCCCGTATACCCGGGCGTGTATCCCACATAAACGACTTCCGGCGTGGAATCGTAAATGTAGACGTACTTGATGTTGTTCACCGGCGATGACGGGGGAATGTCCTGAACCTCGGCCGGAACGGCGTCGGCCACGGCCCAGGGACCATTGGCGGTGGGGGCCACGAACCAGATCCCGTTGTCTACCGCGTAGTACTTGCCTTTAATCCGGATAACGGGGGTCGCCGTATTGACGGCGTAATCGATCCCGGTCCCCTTGATCGATGTGAATTCCGGTTTCCCGTCATACTCAACGCTAAGTTTGGCTTCCGAGCGCTTGACGGCGGTCGTTTCCGGAATCTGGGCATCCAGAACGGCCTCGCGGGCTTCCTCGGTTCCGGGAATACTGGCCCGCAGATCCCCTTGGTCCGAATCGGCGGGGATGTCGGTGAAGGTTTCCGGCAACTGGTCCGGGGGCACATACGACCAGGCGCCATCCAGCTTGCCGGCCCTGTACCATCGCCCGGAAAGCAGCAGGTAATAATGCCCCGTATCGACTTCGTACAGAAGGTTGTTGCTCGTGTTTTTCACGGCCATCAGGTTGTTGCCGGGAAAGGGCACGAATTGGGGCTCCCCGTCGATGGAGAGAAGCTCCGTGGCTCCGTGGCCCCAAACACGACCACACCGGTCGTGACGGCGGATTCCGCATCCTCATCATCGGACGCTTCCCGCTCCAGGGCGGCCACATCCGCCGGCGGATCGGCGGTTTCCTGCCATCGGCCGGATATCTTCCGGGAACGGTACCAGGTTTCCTTGCCGATCAGATAATAGGTCTTGTCCGTTTTGCGGAAGACCATGGGAAACGGGGTGTTGATCACGGTCATCAACGCCGTCTTCTCGATAGGCTTCAGTATCGGCTCGCCATCCACCAGAACCAGCGCCGCCGGCTTGTTCACGTAAAGGATTTTCGGCGGATCGTTGTCCAGCGCCTGCTCCGTTTTCACCCGCGCCTGTTCCGTCTCCAGCCCGGCGACGAGCTGATCATTGGAGAGCACGATATCCCACGCGGGAATCTCCCGCGTGAGGACATCGGCAAACCATTTTTCCTGCTCCGGGGTGGCATTGGGAAAACGGGAGCGCACATTTTCGATGGCAACCAGATGGACCGTGCGTTCGTCACGGTCGGTTTCAATTCGGGCTTCAAGCCAGACCGCGCCAAATACCGGCGCATTCATCTTTGCGCCCTGGACGGAAGCCGCGAAACGGGAAAGCAGGCGGTTTTCGTTGAAGTCCTCCACTTGCGGCTGATAAATGACAATTTTCGCCTGGGAGGTTTCGATCACTCGCGGCCATTGCAATTCTGACGGTACGGCTGCTTCCCCGGCCATCTGGGCCTGCGCAGGCAATGCGAGCCAGAAAAAAAACACGAACAGGACCGGCAGGTGTTTCCATAATTTTTTCATAGTCAATCCGTGATGTGTATAGAGGGGCAAGGCAATGAAAGAGGAGGAATACCTATTTGTGTATCCAAATGCTCCGGAATTGTCAATTGACACCCCATGGCCGTTCAGGAGTACCGACCTCGATCATATTGCCTTTTTCACCCCAATGCTACTACATGTGAAATCTAACTGACCGGTCTGTCTTCACCTGAGCATATTCCCTTATGAAAAAAGATTTACTTCCTAAAACTTTACTCGCCGAATTCTCATCCGGCCTTCTTTCGGCCGCAAAAATAAGATTGCCGCCTCGGATGACCACCCCGGTATTCATGGTTTATTCGGCCGGAGAATTCCTGCAAAACATCCTCTTTGCCACGTCAACGGCGCAAGCATGATGGCTGCGGCTGCTGTAATGGCTAATTTTTTCTGGCAGAAGCTCGGGTGGCGGCAAGGATAAAGAAGAAGGCAGTGTACTTGGGCGGGAGTTGATCGGCACAATGACCACGGATCAGCTATCCCGAGTTGAACTCGGGTCGCTGATAATCGAAGAGGTGCTTCACATGCTGCGGCATACAAAAATCTTGCACCTCAAAGCGTTAGATTGACGACAGCGTCCAATTGGTTTAAAAATTTGAGTCAAGCTATCAACCCCCAGCAGATTGGAGAACTGAATGAGCAACTACTTCTATGTCGTCTGGGCCGTTATCCTATCCCTTTTTCTGGGCTGCACCCACCAGAACATTCGTGCCATATACTATAGTGAACCTGAGATCCAAGAGGTTTCAAACGCTGCGTTTGACGCCCGCATCGAAATTGAAAAACAGAAAAACCCATTTTATGTCTCTTTCCAGTTAACCCTGACGAACAAAACCAATGCGGCCCTGGCCATCGACTGGAACCGTACCCGCTATCTCCACAAGGGGGAAGACCTGGGGGTCTTTGTGTTCCAAGGTATTGATCCCGAATCCGTTAAAACCGGTATCCCTAAGGAAACCGTCGCACCTCGCGCTACATTGTCCAAACGCATTTCGCCACACCGTACCCTGGCCTTGCGATCCATGAGGGATACGGCCGCAGTAGGCCAAAGCGGCATTTACGCCGGAATTCTGCCAGGCGGAACGAATACCGTCCGACTGGTGGTTGATCAGGCCGATCGCACGTGGGAAACGCCGATGTCTTTCAATTTGATCACGCAGAAGTTGCCCAAATAGGCATTTGTTAATTCGGATGCCGCATTTCTCCTCAAGCCCTTGTTGTTCCCTATCAACCAGGACGGCCTGTCGCGCGACAGACCGCCGTTTCTTTGGGGTCTCTTCCCACTGGAGCCTTTCGTAAGGGAATCCTTTCCGCGAAAGGAATTTGCTTTCAACTTGTCTGGCGATCTGGGCTTTACGCAAGATCAAGTCAAGGCAATTACAGATGAACACAATAAAATCAGAAACATTGAGATAACCACCCTATAGATCACTCGGGCAGGTCGTGCGCGTCGCGATTCTGCCGCTCGAAGAAGTGCATCAAGGTAGCTGTGGTGGGGGTCGCCGACAATCAGGCCAGCTCGGCATCAAACGACGTTGGAAAGCCGGCCGTCACGGAATCCCGTCTTAGGGATTGTCCTTTTCCGTCGAAGGCGGTATTTTTCGCTCCCATGCGCCCCTTGAAAAAACCATTCCTGCTGATTGCGATTGTCCTGATGGCCGCCCTTCCGGCGCTCATTTCGGGTGGCTACCTATGGATCAACTCCAAGCTGGGGCGCGATTGGCTGCAAGCACGTATCAATCAGGCCATTCCCGGCAGCATCACCATCGGAACGCAACGCCTGCGGGTCCTCACGCCGGGGGTGGACCTGGGTGATGTGACCCTTCGCGATCCCCAAGGGCGCCCCGTGGCCGGGTTCACCCATCTTGCCATTCGCTTGGCCTGGCGCCCGCTGTTACAACACGAACTCCGCGTGCAACGCCTGCGGCTCCAAACCCCCTGGGCCAAGCTGGTCCAGAATGCGCAAACCGGCCTGAACCTGACCCGTGCACTGGTACCGCCGGGTGATGAAACCGCCGCACCCGAGGAAAACGACCAAGGCGCCTTTCCGTTCAACATCACCTGCCAATCGCTGGCGCTCACCGATGGCCACCTGGTTTTCGATGCGCCGGCAGACGATGTCCATCTGACGGCCGGTGGCATCACGCTTTCGGCCAGCGGCGATCTCATGCACCGGCAGGCCCAGCTCAATCTTCAGATTCAGCAGTTGGAAACCAGCGGCATAGGCGTCCAGCCGCCCCCCACGCGCATCCGGTTGAAGGCCCGCCTGGACGGTGAACGGCTGGAAATTCCCAGCCTCCAAGTCGCCAGCGGCCAGACCACCATCGATCTTCAGGCGGCCACCGACCGACTGGCGGCCGATCCGATGATGAACGGCCAGGTGACCCTCCAGGGTGAATTGGCCGAATTGAAGGACGTTTTCAATCTGGAAGGTGCCTATGCCGGCCGGTTGACTGGCCGGCTTGATCTGAACGGCCGGCTGAGCAACCCTGATGCACGCCTGGTCCTGGCACTGGGAACCGGCCAAGTGGCCGGCCAGCCCCTGGATCACGCCGAGTTCACCGTCGTCATCAAGGACCGGCAGGCCACCATCGCGCCGTCCGCCTGGCAACTGGCCGACGGTCGGCTGGCACTCCAGGGAAGCGTCGATCTGCACAATGCCTTTGGCAACGGTTTTCTCGCATCGCCGACCGATCCGGACGCCATTGCCTACGACCTGGCCCTGACCCAAACCATGCCCGATATCGCCCCATGGCTGAAATCGATGGCTGCCATCAAGGGCGGCATGGAAAGCCGCATCACCCTCACGGGCAAGGGTGTTCGGCCGAATGCACCTTTGCCCGGCTGAACCTGGAAACCCGGGCCAAGGCGCTTTTGGCCACCGGCATGCAGCGGCCCGTCAACGCCACGGCAACCCTGGCGGCCCAGCTGGCATCAGGCGACCTGACCTTGACGCGCATGGATATGGATGCCGATGGAATCTCGCTTTCCGGCAACGGACGCTACGGAATGAAAGACCAGACGCTGGCCGGCGATGTAAGCCTGCATGCCGCCGATCTCTCCAGAGCCTTGGCCGTTGTCGGCCTACCCTCGGTAAAAGGCAACGGTGCGGCGACGATCCATATCGGCGGCCGTCTGGCCCAACCGAAAGCCGTGGCAAACCTGGTTGCCAGCGGGCTGCGCATCGACGCCTATTCCCTGGGGGACGTGATCCTCGACGCCGACCTGACGTCGGACGGCCGACTGACCTTGCAGCGCCTGAACATCCAGAATCAAGCTGCGCGCATCACCGGCAGCGGCCAATGGCGCCTCCTATCGGGCCTCGGCGGCATCGACCCGGATTTCGCCAACCGGCTGAATCTGGATATCGACAACGCCACCCTCAGCCGTTTCATGAAGGCCCCGCCCGTTGATGGACAGATCGATGCCCGCTTGCGCCTGGCCGGTCCACTAACCGCCCTTGCGGGGACCCTCGACCTGGATGGCCAGTCACTTAACACAACCGACATGGCCATTGGGGATCTATCCGCACACCTGGCGCTGAACAACGGCACGCTCCAGGTGGATACACTCGATGTCGTCAATCAGGCTCCCGCCTGAGCGCCGACGGTAAAGTCGACCTGTTCAAGCCCGGCAGTCTGCACCTTGTCGCGGATCCCGGCCTTGATCTGACCCTCCGCTCGCGAAACTTCAATCCGGCCATTTTCAGCGACCAGGTCAAGGGCCGGTTCGACCTCGACGGCAGGATCAGCGGCCGGATATCCGCTCCGGTGGGTCGATTCACCGTGGACGGATCCGCCATCGTCCTATCCGGTCAGCCGATATCGTCCATCAAGCTGGAGGCCCGCTTCGAAAACCAGCGCGTGTGGCTCGATCGGCTGGTGGCGGCACTGACACCGGACGAACGGCTGGTCGCCGGCGGTTCCATCGGCCTCGACAAGACCATCGACCTGCAGTTGATGACCGATGGCATCCGTCTGCAGAGCATCCCGTCGCTGCAGACCCGGCTTCCCGCCGAAGGCGTGCTGCGCCTTGGCCTCAACGCCAGGGGAAGTATCGACGATCCGGATATCGACGGCCAGTTGACCGTCAAAACGATCCGCATCAACAATGAACCCGTCGCGGATATCGATCTGACCCTGTCCGTTCATGACGATGAAGCCAGGCTCACGGGCAACCTCAATTTCGCCGTGGATGCGGCCTTTGATCTGCGTAGCAGTGATTTCAAGGGCACCTTCACCTTCGATCACACGGAGACCGCCGCTTATTTCCGAATCTTCGGCCGGCCCGAATTGCACGGCACGCTGGATGGCCGGATCACGGCCGCCGGCAATCTCAACGCCATGGCCGATACAACGATGCAGGCAGATCTGGGTGCCATCGCCCTTTACTGGGATAAAAAGCCACTGGTTCAGTCCGATCGGCTCGTTGCCCACTTGGCCGGGGGACGCCTATCGATTCCCGAATCGACCCTGACCCTTATCTCCAAGGGCCAATTGCGCATCAAGGCCGAAGCGCAAACCACCGGCGATCTGGATGTCGCTTTGGATGGGCGCATCCCGCTGGCGGCCATGCGCCTTTTCAGTGATGACCTGGCCGATGCCAGGGGCAGCCTGTTGCTGGATGGCCGCATCACCGGCAACCTCGAACAACCGCAGGTTAACGCCAACCTCGTGCTGGAAAAGGTCGCCATGACCATCCCCGGTCTGCAGCAGCGCCTGCACGATCTCGGCGGCCAAATCCAGCTGACACCGACCCGGGTTCGCTTCGAGGGCGTTCAGGGTTTTCTCGACACCGGGTCGTTCTCCCTCTCCGGCAGCGTGAATCACGATGCCTTCACGCCCACGGGCATGGACCTCACCCTTGCCGCCCGATCCCTGCCGGTGGAGGTGCCCGACACCCTGAGTGTTCTCCTGAACAGCGATATCCGCATCACCGGCAAAGATCGCCGGGCCGCCGCCCGTGGCGAGATTGTTCTTCTGGAGGGCAACTACTATCGGGACGTGAAGATCAACCTGCTGAAGATGGCCGTCTCCCGTGAGCGCGCCGTGTCCCCGGCCGCCAGCCCCACGCGCATTCCCTATTTCGATACGGTCGACATGGATATCGATGTCAACCACCGCCAATCCTTTCTGGTGGAAAACAACATGGCCGATCTGGAGATCAGCCCGGACCTGCGTATCGGCGGCACCCTGGCCAAGCCCATCCTCAGCGGACGGGCCCAGGTAACCAGTGGCACGATCACCTTCCAACGCCGCACGTTTACGGTGAAAAAGGGCATCATCGATTTCGTCAACCCCTATAAAACCGAAGCCGATATCGACATCGAAAGCCAGGCGACCATCCGCGACTGGACCATCACGCTGGCCATCGAGGGCACCCTGGACAATCTGAAGCTGAAACTCACCTCCACGCCGTCGGCGACCAGTTCGGACATTCTCTCCCTGATTCTCTTTGGCCGCACGGGCAGTGAACTGACCGGTGGCGAAAGTAGCCAGCGCACCAGCAGCCAGATCATGGCCGAGATGCTCGCCGATACATTCGGCGAGGATATCAAGCGCTATTCCGGCGTCGACATCCTGCAGGTGGAGACCGACAGCACCGACAATAACGGCAACGGCGATGAAGCCCCCGACGTCAGGGTCACCCTGGGCAAACATCTCTCCGACCGCATGACCGTGAAATACGCCGTCGAAACGACCGATGGAGAGGTCACCCAGAAGGCCATCGCCGAGTACAAGCTTCTGGAGAATATTCTGATCAGCGGATTTCAGGATTCCCAAGGCGTATATGGCTCGGAACTCTCTTTCCGGATCGAATTCAGATGAGCACGCACATGAAACCTGAGCGCCGAGCCATCCATGGCGGGTTATCGCTTCTGATGCTGGTTGCCCTTCTTTTCTGTCGTCCCATGGATCTTTTGGCCGGCCAAGCGTCTGCCGGTATCACCCCAACAGCCGAAACCACATCGCCGCCGGTGATCCGCGAGGTAAAAGTAGTCATCCAGGATCATCCCCAGCGCCAGGCCACGTTCCAGACGATAGCCCGATCGCTCATTGGCCTGAAAGCGGGCGATGCCCTCACCGAAAAGGGCATCCAGGCCTCGGTCGAAGCATTGAAGCTGAGCCGTCGCTTTGCCGCGATTCATGTGGATACCATTAGCGCCGCCCAGGGAGAAAGCCTGGTCTTTACCCTCACCCCATATCATTACGTCGCGGACATTCGCATTCACGGCAATTCGCCGCTCTTCGATCAGGATGTTCTCAATGTGATGACCCTCTATCCCGGTGCCCCTTATAACCGGGAAAAAATATCCGCTCAGGTCGCGCCCATCGCCAACCGCTTCAAACGGGCGGGCTATATCGACCCCCAGGTCACCATCGAACGAAAGGGAAATGGGGCGGACGACCAGGACGTCCTCATCGTCCGCATCGAAAAGGGCCAAGCCTACCAACTCGGAACGCTCAGCTTCAATGGAAACCAAGGACTCTCGGACGCCAAGCTCAAATGGCACATGACGGTCTGGCGGAACACACTGCTGCCCGGCGGCGACCGGTTCAGTTCCTATCAGCTTAAAAAGGATATCGACCGGCTATTGGCCTATTACCGTGAAAAAGGATTTTTAAACGCCAAGCTTGCCTATAAAACCCGCGTGGCGGATGACGGCCGTCACGTCGATGTGGCCATCGACATCGACGAAGGCCCCGACAGTGACGTGTCGCTGGAAGGCAACCGGCGTTTCTGGGACCGGACCTTGAACAAGGACATCGTTCTCTTCAAGACCGGCAACCGCGGCAACATCGGCGTTCGCAAAAGCATCCAGAACATGTTGCGACGCTACCGCGCGGCCGGCTATCTCAATACGCGCATCCAGAGCGAAACCCAACCCGTTCCCGGTTCGGCGATCGCGCGCCAGAAGATCCGCTTCATCATCCAGGAGGGGCCCGAATCCGTGGTCCAGGACCTTTCCGTCACCGGCAACCACGCCCTTTCCACCGAAGCGATCAAAGAAGACGTGCTCACCCGCCCGCCCAGCCTGTTTCACGATGGCGCCTTTGTTCCCGAAACACTGGAGGAAGACGTCTTCGCGGTAACCACCCGCTATATGCAGCAAGGATTCCAGGACCGGACCGTGGACCCCGAGGTCACCTTCAATGGGGATAAAACCCGGGTGGATGTAAAGCTGGCCATCGACGAAGGCCCCCGGACAACCGTGGGTCGCATCACCATCCAGGGGCTGGTCGATATGCCCGAAGAAACGGCGCGCAAAGCCCTGATCCAGCACCCGGGCGGGCCTTTCCGGCAAGCCGCCCTGGATGCCGATAAAGAGGCCATCATCAGCCTCGTGGCCGAAAAAGGCTATCCCCACGCCACCGTCGACAGCCAGGTCGGGTTCAGCGATGACCGCACCCGGGCCGATATCGTTTATCGGGTGACCCCCGGCCCGAAAGTGACCCTGGGCGATGTTTTCATCGCCGGCAATCTGCGTACCCGAGAGCGGGTGATTCGCCGTGAGTTAAACGTCACGCCGGGTGCACCGCTGTCCCTGCGCGGCCTCTATGACGGTCAGCGCCAGTTGCGGAACATGGATATTTTTCAGTCCGTCGATTTCCGCACCATCGGTTTGAAGGAACGCGATGAGACGGTCGATCTTTTCGTGGATATTCGTGAAAAGCCACCCTACTATCTCCAGTCCGGCGTCGGTTACAAATCGGACAGCGGGCTGTATGGCCGGGTTTCCGCCGGCAATCGAAACATATTGGGGCTGGACATCGCCAGCGCCTTGAGCGGTACCCTTAGCCAGACCGGATATCGGCTGGATGCCGAACTCACCGAGCCCCGTTTTCTGTGGTCCCGCACGAGAGCCAGCCTCAGCGGATACGCTGAAGAAAAGATCGAATTCAATCAACCCTTCGGCACCCGCACCACCGGTGGCGCTCTGGCATTCAACCGTAATTGGAACGACCATCTGGCCTCGGTATTGAGTTTCAACCTGGAAAAACGGGATCAGTTCAGCGTGGATACACACCCCACCGATGAAACCGAGGAGAGTACGCGCACCATCTTCGTCACGAGCCCTTCCCTGCGCTACGACAACCGGGATTCCTTCATCCGCCCCACGCGTGGATTTTTCTCCTCCGCGAGCGTCGACATCTCCAAGGGCATCCAGTACGCAATCGACGATTTCGTTCGTTACCAGTTGGATAACCGCTTCTACTATAGCCCCTTCGAAAGGGTTACCCTGGCCGGCCTGGTCCGTTTCGGACAGATCATCCCCTATGGCGCCAGCAGCCAGGTGCCCGACGATCAGCTCTTTTTTCTCGGGGGTATTCAGGATGTGCGCGGGTATGGGGAGAACCTTTTGCGGGTCAACGACGCCGGCGATCCGGTGGGAGGCAAGACCGCCGTTGTGGGCAGTCTGGAACTTCGCCTGGATCTGGGGATGAACCTGGAGCTGACCACGTTTTACGATATCGGCAGTGTCCAGGATGCCCTGGTAGACGCGGGCTCGGATAATTTTCGCGCCAGCGTGGGCCTCGGTCTGCGATACATCACCCCCATCGGTCCCATGGGCCTGCTCTACGGTTACAAACTCGACCGCAACCCGGACGAATCCGCCGACTGTTGGCACGTATCCATCGGCTATAGTTTCTAACCCGGCCCCAGTACATTAGACCCGCGAGGTCAGCACCATCCCCATGCAAACCATTAACAAGGCCACGACGGCCGTCCATTGCAGATGCTCACCCGCGATGAGTAAAACGGATAGCAAAACGGCACAAACGGGGATCAGGAAACGGTAGACGGCAATGCTGGAAAGCCGGTTATGCAGCACCAGCACATACCACAGCGAAAATGCGGTGGCGGAGAGGAAGCTGAGGTAAGCCATCAGCCCGATGGACGCCGGTGAAAAGTTCAGAACCGTCGGTGTGTCGAAGAAAAGAGCCAGCAGAAACAGCATCACCGAGCCGCTGATCATCTGATAGGCTGACATGAGCAGGGGGTAAACCCGGACACCCGTCTTCTTGACCACGATCAGCGCCAAGGTCGAACACAGGGCGCTGAGCAGAATGAACCCGTCACCGGTCAGGGTCATCCGGAAATCCAGGTGACGGCCATGCACGTTTACCAGGAGAATCCCCAGAAACCCGACAATCAGACCGGCGCTCTTGCGCACGGTGAGCGGATCATCCTTGAACCACAAGTGGGAGAAAAGGGCGAGGAAAAAAGAACCGGACCCGTTGATGATGGAGGCTTTCACCCCGGTGGTGTTGGAAAGGCCGATATAAAACAGGGTGTACTGCAAGCCGGTCTGCAACAGGCCGGTGAGCAATACGGCGCCATAGTCACGCGCGCCGGAAGCCGGATCGGCTTCCCGCAGACCCGAAGACCGGCCAGGATCATCAGGCCGGCCAGGCAAAACCGGTATGCCGCAAAAAAAGCTTGCCGCCGGTGCTGTGTTGAATCGTCAGCAGCGTAAAACCGAGTTTGACCATGGGAAAAGCGCTGCCCCAGAGCAGCGCGCAAATCAGGGCAAAGCAAAATACGGCCGGCGGCCAGGCAAACAGATTTTTGCGATTGCTCATCTCGTGGATTCCGGTGCGGACATTCCCGGTTGACGTTTGGAGGCGGTTTGAAAAAAGGCCCAAAATGGCGTTGCAGGGTGTCTTTTCGGACGCGGCATCAATGCCATTGAACGCGTTCGGGGCGGTAGGCCAGGCGCACCGGCCAGCCGCGGTGGAGGGTCATGGCGGCCACATGCGCCGCTTCGACGCACACCACCAGGGTCATGCTTCCGGCCCGCACATCGGCATACAGTCGGCCGCTGTGCCGCTCCAGGCTGAGGCGGGTAATGGTGCCGTCGATGCAGGCCTCGTGCTCGGCCACCGGATCCGCCGGGCTGTCGAGAATACGGAAGGCGGCCGGATCGATGAAGGCGATGGCCTCTGCATGGGGCGGCGCCGGCACGATCAGGCGGCGTCCATCGCCCAGCCGCTTGTGGAACCCGCCATCTCCTCCTTCTTGCCAGGGGCCGAAAATCATGTTGGTCCTTCCGGTCCCGGTCATGCGCCCTTTAAACAGCTGGATCACCTCATCGCAAACATCATAGAGCCACTCCCGGTCATGGCTGGCAATCACCAGGGTGGTGCCCCATTCCTGGCGGGCCCGCAGGGAGGCCGTACGGATCAGTTCGCTGGAAACGGCATCCACACTGGCCGTGGGCTCGTCCAGCAGCAGCACCCGCGGTTTCAGCACCAGGCGGGCCGCCAGGGCCACCCGTTGGGCCTCACCGCCGGACAGTTCACTCCACTGGCGGCCGGAAAACCGCTCGGGATCGAGCCCGACCATCTCAAGGGCCTCATGGATCCGGCCAGCGGTATCCTCGCCCTGCCCCCGCACCCGCAATCCATAGGCGATGTTGTTGAAAACCGACCGTTTCATCAGGTACGGCTCCTGGGTTAAGAGCGTTACCTGAAAGCGCACCACACTGCCGAAAGGAAGCGCCGGCACGCCGTCAAAATAGATCTGCCCTTCATCGGGACGCATGATAAAGGCCATCAATTTGAGCAGCGTGCTCTTACCGCTGCCGTTGGGACCGGCCAGTCCCATGATGGTGGCCGGCTGAATCAATAGCTGGTCGATATCCAGCACCGGCTGCCCATGGTAGCGATGAACCAGGTGGTCGATCTGGTAGATGGGTGAACGCAATTCAAGTCGCTCCCGGGCGATGCATCCTCAGGCGAACACCTTGTGGATGCGTGGCCGATTTTATCGTTTACGCAAAAAGGAAAGGCTGACGTTGACCATAAAGGCAATGGCGATCAGCACCAACCCCAGGGCGATGCCGGTGGCGAACATGCCCTTGCCCGTCTCCAGGGCAATGGCGGTGGTGATGGTGCGGGTATGCCACTTGATGTTGCCGCCCACCATCATGGAAATCCCCACCTCGGTCATGACGCGTCCGTAAGCAGCCAGGCCCGCTGCCAGCAAACCGAAGCGGACTTCCCATAAACTGCTGAATAACAATTGCCGACGACTGGCTCCCAGGGTGATTAAAAGGGTGCGTAGATGCCGATCCATGTTTTCCACCGCCGCGGCACTCAAGGCAATGACCACCGGAAGCGCCAGGATGGTCTGCCCGACCACGATGCCGCGCAAGGTAAACAGCAGTCCCAGCCCGCCCAAGGGGCCGCGATTGGAAATAAAGGCATAGACAACCAAGCCGATGAACACCGTCGGCAAGGCCAGCGCCGTATCGACCAAAAGCCGGGTCTGTCGACGGCCCGGGAAATCAACGTAACCCAAGACAAACCCTAAGGGAATCCCCAAAACCAGGCTCACGGCCATGGACCCGGTGGAGGCCTTCAGCGTTGCGGCCACGGCCGACCAGGTCTGGGCATCGCCACCCAAAAGGAGTCGGATCGCTTCGAAAAAACCGGCAAGAATGAAATCCATAATAGGGACGTCTGGCCATTAAAAAAGGGGCTGATGCCCCCGAGTATTTGGTTTTCCATCCAACCCGGCCGCCGTCCGCAGCGGCCCGGTTGGACGGGAAGGTGTGGCTCCCCGCTCATGCCTGAGCAAAATTATTTGGCGTTGGCGGTGAAAAGGGGTTTGCCCAACAGCTTGAAATCGGCAATCAGCTTCTGGCCTTCGGCGCCGGCCATCCAGTTCGAAAAGGTGGTGGCCAGATCATACTTGGCCTCGGGGCAGCGCTTGGGGTTGACCGCGATGACACTGTACTGATTGAGCAGGATCGCGTCCCCCTCGACCAGCACTTTCAGGGGCGGATTACCCTTCAGGGTATCCGCGTACTTGATATAGGTTCCACGATCGGTCATGGTGTAGCCGTTGCGCTCGGCAGCGATATTGATGGTGGCCAACATGCCTTGCCCGGTCTGGACATACCAGCTCTCCTTTTCAGGGACCACGCCGCCGGCACTTTTCCACAAGGCCAGTTCCTTTTTATGGGTGCCGGAGTTGTCGCCACGGCTGGCGAACACCGCGCCCTTGGCCCGGATGGCGTCCAGCGCGTCAACGACATTCTTGCCCTTGATGCCAGCCGGATCGCTCTCCGGACCGATGATCACGAAGTCATTATACATGATTTCGCGCCGATCGACACCAAAGCCCTCTTCGACGTACTTCTTTTCGGCCGCCGGCGCATGCACGAGCAGGACATCCACATCACAATTCTTACCCAACGCAAGCGCCTTGCCGGTACCCACGGCAGTCCATTTCAATTCAATGCCGGTCGCCTTTTCAAAATGGGGTTTCAGGTAGTCGAGCAGGCCGGTGTTATCGGTGCTGGTGGTGGTTGCCATCATCAGCACTTTTTCGGCTGCCGTGGCCGGAAGCGCCAGCATCAAGGTCAGGGTCAGAAGAATACATGCCTTTGCCAATAGTTTACGCTTAAAATGCATATTGTCCTCTTTCGTTTAGGGTGAATGATCGAAAACGGTTTTTCCTCATGGGTCCATTTGGGTCTCCGAGGGTGTCGGTTCATAGGGGAAAATCATCTTGCCGCTAGAGGAGACGTCGTATCCGGCCAACTTTTCCGCCATCTGAATAAACGCCTTTTCATGCAGCAAGCCGAGAAAATACTGGACGCCCTTTTCGAAAAAGCGCTCCCGCGTCACCAGGAGATCATAACGCTCCTGGCGCAAGGGTAAAAAATCCAGCCCCAATAGGGAGGCAACCGGCCGGATACCGGGGCCTGCATCGGCTTGACTGCAGAGGATTTTCAAACCGACATCCATATGCCGGTTGACCTCGTCATCGTAACCACGGATGCGTTCGCCGGCAAGCCCCGCCCGTTTGAGTTCACGGTCAAACAACAGGCGGGTTCCCGTGGCCAGGGAACGGTTGATGATCCGAACACCCGGTTTTCCCAGGTCGGCAATGCTGGTGATGCTATGGGGATTGCCCTTTTGCAGCAGGATGCCCTGGTCTCGCTTGCAGAAATTGACCACCACGGGCATCGCTTCGAACTGGCGCTTCAAAAAATCGAAATTATATTCACTTCCATTCTCCTGCAGCAAATGGCTGGTAGCCAAATGACACAAGTTTCGCTGTAGGGCGTTGATGCCACCCACGGAGCCCAGGTTGCCGAAAACCGACACATGCCCGGGGTATCGGGCATTGAAAATGGCCATGGTTTTTTCCAGCAGGATGTCATTGCTGCCGACAATGATGAGCAACCCCTCATAGGGCGGCAGGGTCCGCTGGTTCTGGGGATAATTGGTCGTGTTGGTCTCGACCCATTGCTCAACCAGATGCCGGGGAAAAATCCACTTGCCCGTCACCTTGGACGCCGGAAGCCCTTTTTCCGAAATGAGCGTGTAGACCATTTTCTCGTTGATCCCCAAAAACTTGGCCACCTCTTTGGTGGAGAGCATCTGTGTCATATGTTCCTCTTGCATCCGATAATAAAATCCGACCACCATCAAAAAAATGGTTATATTTAGTCATCTTGAGGCATTTTGTCAAATTTGGAATAAGGCTATACCGATTTATATAAAAAAAGATTAACCGATATTAACTGAATAAGACATCGTCGTCGAGCCGTCGCCCCCCGGATTCCAAGATCCACGAATGCCAGCCGGGGTGGTCATTTGCCTGTTTTTTTTAAGTTGACGGCCAGGATGACGACTGTATAGGATGAGCCCCACAATCATCATCCCGGGAGTATTGTCATCATGCTTAGTGAGAAGCAGAAACTCGACACCTTAATGCTGCTGGGGATCGAACTGAACCGGATCCACGATCTGGACATTCTTTTGGAACGCGTCCTCACCCGGGCGCGTCAGTTCGTTAATGCCGATGCCGGTTCCATCTATATCCGCCAAGGCGACCGCCTCATTTTTGCACAATCGCAAAATGACACCCTGCAAAGCAAGTTGCCGGTAGGCGAAAAGTTGATTTACCAAACGTTCTCCGTAGCGGTGGACCCGACCAGTATCGCCGGCTATGCCGCTGCCACCGGAAAATTGCTCAACATCCCGGATGTCTATACGCTGTCGCCGGATAAACGCTATCAATTCAGCCGGAGATTTGACCAAGCCTCCGGGTATGTCACCCGCTCCATGCTGACCATCCCGCTGATCACTTCCAAGAAGGAAATCCTGGGTATCCTGCAGATCATCAACGCCCAGGATCATGAAAAAAGGATTCGGCCTTTCAGCCAAACCGACGAGAAAGTCATGCTGCATTTTGCCGGCATGGCGGCCGTGGCCTTGGAACGGGCCCAGATGACCCGTGCCATGATCCTGCGCATGATTCGCATGGCGGAAATGCGCGATCCCCGGGAGACCGGTCCCCATGTCAACCGCGTGGCCGATTTTTCTCTGGAGATTTACGAACACTGGGCCCGACGCCGCCATATCCCGGAAAAAGAGATCGATAAAACCCGCGATGTGCTGCGCATGGCGGCCATGCTTCACGATGTGGGGAAAGTGGCCACCTCCGACCTGATCCTGAAAAAACCGACCCAACTGAGTTCCGAAGAGTATGAGGTCATGAAGCAGCACACCATCCAGGCGCCCGACTCTTTTCCAATGTTCAGTCCGATTACGATGAAGCGGCCGCCATCATCGCCCTGAACCATCATGAGAAATGGGACGGCAGCGGGTATCCCGGCCATGTGGATCCGGCCACCGGACAGCCGCTGCCTGGCCACGAAGGCAAAGCGGGTGAAGCGCTGCCCGGCAAGAAGGGTGAGGAGATTCCCATTTTTGGTCGCATCGTGGCCATCGCGGATGTCTACGACGCACTCAGTTCGAGACGCTGTTACAAGGATCCCTGGGATGAGGCCAACAGCATCGAAACCATCAGCCAGGCGCCGGCACCCATTTCGATCCCGAACTGGTGGAGATCTTCCTGAACCGCTTCGCCTTCATCCGCGCCATCCAGGACCGCTATACGGAAAAAGAAGTCGGAGAAGAAGATCCCGATTGGAGGTAATCCCGCATGCTGAACCGGTTCATCGCCGCCACCCTGCCACACTTGCCCGAGCGCCTCGTGTGGTTTTTCTCACGGAACTATATTGCCGGAGAAACCATCGACGCAGCCATGGCGGTCTGCCGCACGCTCAATGCCGAAGGCGCAAAAACCACGATCGATATCCTGGGCGAGTTCATCCAGGACATCCGCGCGGCCGAGAAGAATCGTGACGCGTACCTGGCTCTGATCGACGCGTCTCAGGCAAGCGGCATCGACGGTAACTATTCGGTCAAGCCCACCATGTTCGGCCTGTTGATCGATACCGAGGCCTGCTATCGCCATATCCGTGACATCGTCGTCAAGGCCGCCGGCTATGCCAATTTCATTCGCATCGACATGGAAGATTCGGCCTGCGTGGATCTGGAGATCGATCTTTTTCGTCGCCTGCACGCCGAGTTTCCCCACCATGTGGGCCTGGTTTTCCAAGCCTATCTACGCCGCACCCATGACGATCTGAAGGCCCTGGTGGAGCTGCAGACACCGCAGACGCCGCTCAACTTCCGCCTGTGCAAGGGTATCTATGCCGAACCGCCCCGGGTAGCCTTCCAGAGCCATGACGAAATCAACGCCCACTATCTGGAAGATCTGGCGTTCATGTTCCAACGCGGCATCTACCCCGGCATCGCCACCCACGACAAGGCACTGGTCGATGGGGCCCTGGACCTGATCGCACGTCACCGGGTTCCTTCGAACCGCTACGAATTCCAGATGCTTTACGGTGTGACCCCCGAACTGCGGCGCCGCATCATCGCAGACGGGCATACCCTGCGCGTGTATGTCCCCTACGGCCGCCACTGGTTCGGCTACGCCACCCGGCGGCTGAAGGAAAACCCCAAACTGGTCAACAGCATCATCAAATCCATCCTGATCGGCGGCTGACGCAAAATGGCCAAACCCGCAAAGGCAAAAAAGATGAATGCAAGCAAACGGATCGCCCTCGTGGCCCACGACGAACGTAAACAGGACCTTTTGGCCTGGGTCCGCATCCACACCGACACTTTGGCCCGGCACGCCTTGTACGCGACCGGAACGACCGGCAAACTGCTCGCCGATGCGTGCCATCTCAACATCACCCGCATGAAAAGCGGGCCTTTGGGCGGCGACCAGATGCTCGGGGCCATGATCGCCAATGAAGAACTGGACATGCTGATCTTTTTCTGGGATCCCATGTCGGCCCAACCCCACGACGTGGATGTGAAGGCGCTCTTGCGCATGTCGGTGCTCTACAACATCCCCACGGCCTGCAACCGATCCACGGCCGATTTTCTGATTTCCAGTCCCCATTTCAACACGGCCTACGAGCAGAAACACAAGGATTATGCGGCGGCCATTCACCGACCGGTTTGACGCGCTCTCTTTTCCCCATGCAAAACCGGCAATCGCGTGGCCGTACGCAAAAAGCCACACGGTTATTGGGGTTGGAGCGATGTTCTTCAGGGGGTAATGCCGTAACGCAGCCACTTGAAGTCCTGGCGAACCTTCTCGGGGACATCGCTGCCGATACGGGCCATGAAAAGGTTTTCCGGTTTCAGGCAAATGTTGGGTTCGTTGGTCGTCAGTTCCACAAACCCCTGGGTGCTGAAGAGACGGATCAGCATATTGCGGTACTGCTGAGCGGTCAGGCCCGATCCGGATAGGTCCCAGGTCCAGGAATAGCCCACCATGTAGGCGATCACGGATTCAATGCGCGGGTATATCAGCATCTGAAGGAGCAGGTCGGAGGCCAAGTGGAATGCCCGATAGCGCCGGCTCACCTCCACCGCCTTGACCTCCAGCATGGTACCCGGCCCCAAGTCAAGCCAGCGTTCGTTGGCATCCGGCGGGCCAAATACGCCGAAGCCGATGATTCGTCGATCATCCGTCAGGGCAAGCACCACATGGGTGTCGGTACGAGCCGCATGGGCTTCCAAGGTTTCGCGTTTGGTATAGAGCGATTTGTACTGGGCGTGAAAGCCGAACTGCGCATCGAAGCGGTAATGTTGAATCACTTCGGGCGTCAGGAAGGATTGGATGGTGATCGTACCAGCAGGGGTCTGCCGGTGACTTGGATTGGAAAGAAATGCTTTCAAGACGGTTTGCTTACCCCGAGAAAGACAAACTCATTAAATATCATTGTATTTTCAATTCGTTTCATATTTCCTCCGAAAACGTACCGGACGGGTCTTTTTCTCAACAACGTCCTCGTCCAAAGCCCGTTTAAGCCAGTCATCCAATTGTCCTTTGCGCACATCCAGTTCCCCAGCCAGATCCGCCAAAGATATCCAGTTTTCCATAAGGGCCAACAAAACCGGCCGCACCGCATCGTAAATGCTTAACCTGGGATCAGGTTTGTTGTCGGCTGTAGCACCGGTCGGCGGATCGATTGGTCTTTCAGAAACTTCCTGAAAAGAAGCGGTTTCTTCTTTGACGACGGCCACCTCGGACAACCGGCGATCATCACCAAAAAGGGATCGCTGGGAAGGTTGGCGAACATGCGCAACAGATGGCACTGCCCTATCAAGCAAATTGTTTAAATCGTCCTCCCATGGAGGTTCGGGGAAAGGGTGCGCGCCAACCTCAAGCAATGCCATATTGCCTGGCGGCACGCGGCTGCCCATGCGTATAAATACCGGTCGGTGTTCCTCGCGTTTCAATTCTTCCGTTGCGCCGGCCCATGTGCCACCTTTTTTGATTTCCGCGCTGATGATCAGCGCAAAATCGGCAAGCGCATAAATATACTTATTGCGCCCCATGGCGTTGCCCACATTGAAACGGGAACCGGGATGAAATGGGGACACCAACACCAATCGTTTTTCCCGGATGGTTTGCCGATATTTCCCCGCCAATGCGGCTTTCTGCAGGCTGTCCGCTAAAATGCCAACCGCTTTACCACCGGTTTCCAGGGCTGAAAGCATGGCCACCTGATCCACCCCTCGGGCACCTCCAGAGACCACCGAAACATCAGAATTCGCACAGGCCTGGGCCACCTTATGAGTAAAATCTTCCCCCTCGGCATCCACATTGCGCGACCCGACAATCGCGAGACCGCCCAAATCCAACAAGCCGATATCCCCTACGCCGAACAACACCGGCGGCGCCTGGCGCTTCAAGTGCTTTTTCAGGCGCGAAGGATACCGTTCATCACTGCGGCAAACGATCCAGATGCCACTGTGGCTCCATTTCTCCACGCTAAGGCCATGGCCGCCCCCCGCGATAGTAGTCCCTGAATGCGCAGACCGTCGATGTTCAAGGCCGCGCCCAATGTATCCGTATCGGGAGGCGATTGCAGCAAATCGGCCGGCCGCAACTTGCCCTTCACCATCCAGTCGGCCAGCCGGTTATACTCTCCCAAGCTCAGTGGCTTTTCCGCCTTGGTGTTCTTTCCACTGTTAAAGTGGCAGCATAAGAGAAGAATCGCTTTGGCGTCTTCCGTCAGGTGCTGCGTTTCGGTGCCCATATATCACGAACCCCTTGGTGAACTCATGGCCAAGGCCAAAGGAGAAACGGCCGGACAGCCCGCGCGTTTAAGCAGCGCGGCAATGACCGTAAAGGTCCAGCGTGAATCCACCAAATCATCAATTAACAATGCAGCCCCATCGGGCAGCAAAGAATCATCGATTTCAAAAACGCCATCCAGGTTGTTGGCCTGGAGAAAACTGTTCTGCATCTCTTTCTGGGGATGATTGTCTTTAATTTTTTTCACAACATCAACAAAGGGAATGCCCAACCGACCGGCCAGACGCCTGGTAAAATCAGGCACCAAATCGGCACGTCTCAATGATGGCACACAGGCCAGCCATTGGGGTGAAGGTTGCGGCCGCCATATTTCAATCATTTTGGCACAGGCCTCAACCAGCTCATCACAAAATCGCCCATCCTGAAATTTACCCTGCTTGACCATTTCGCCCCAGCCGGCATCGCCCCACAAGCATAATGTCCGCCCTTCCTCGGCTAACAAATCTTGGGCAATTCTACCTGAAAATCCGTATTCCGGAAATGCCACGCCACTGGGCCATTGTTTCCGGGGTTCAATGATCTGGTGGCTGCGGCGCAGGAACTGGGCTGCCGCATTGGCAAGGTTGGCGTCTACTGCGGTGGGTAAGAGCGGGTGTCCCACACAATTGGCGCACCGACCACATGGTTCGGCGTGAGGATCGTCCAACGCCCTGGCCAGAAATTGCATCAGGCAGTCATCGGTCTGCATGTAGTCGAGCATTTCCAGCTGTTCAGCCCGGCGCAGGCTGCACAGCTGGTCGATGGCCTGTTGATCCATGGCATAATCGACGGGCGTGGCGTACCATCGTGATTTTTGTTTGACCACCGGTGACGGTGATTCCATGGAAAGATATTTGAGTGTTTTGGTGATATCCCCTCTTTTGAGGTTCAGTTGCTGCTCAAGCATCGGGATCGAAAGGCCATTATCCGCCGCGTTAAGGGCCGATAGGATCTGTTCGACGTGCATCTGGGGCGGAAAAGCATTCTTGATGAAAAAATCGGTGATATCCTTATCCTCGTGGCCGCCCAGCAGGATACCGAACGCCGAATCCAGTGCACGGCCGGCCCGGCCCACCTGCTGGTAGTAGTGCACCACGGAACCCGGCCGCTGGAAATGGATCACGAAACCCAGATCCGGTTTGTCGAAACCCATGCCAAGGGCCACGGTGGCCACCAGGGCCTTGATTTGATTGCTCAGAAGGCGGGTTTCCAGTTCCTCGCGGTTCTCGACATTGGAATGGTAGGCCCAGGCACCGATATGATTTTGTCGAAGCCATTGGGCCACTCGCTCCGCGTCCCGAATAGTCAGGGTGTAAATGATACCACTGCCTTGAATGTGCGGCAGTTGCCCGGCCAGCCAGGCCATGCGGGCCACCGGATTGGGAAGCCAGATGTTCTGCAGCCGCAAGGATTCCCGGACCAGTGGTCCACGTTCGATCTGCAGGTTGCCGAGTTGATTGGCCACATCGCGGACCACGCGGTCGTTGGCCGTGGCCGTGGTGGCCAGAACAGGGATGTTATTGGGCAAGGCGTTCAGCACCCGCACGATGCGGCGGTAGTCGGGTCTGAAATCGTGTCCCCAATCGGAAATACAATGGGCCTCGTCCACCACAAACAGGCCGATTTGATCGGCCACCGGCAGCAAGACATTTTCCCGGAAATCGTCGTTGGCCAGTCGTTCAGGGGAAATCAACAGAATATCCACAAGATCGTCGTGCAACCGTTGTTGGACCTGCTCCCATTCATCTTGATTGGATGAGTTGATGGTGGCGGCGCGGATGCCAATACGCTCGGCCGCCAAGATCTGGTTACGCATCAAGGAAAGCAACGGGGAAATCAGAAGCGCCGCGCCGGCACCCTGATCACGTAGCATGCGGGCTGCCAGGAAGTAGACCATGCTCTTTCCCCAACCGGTGCGTTGGACCACCAGCAGGCGTCGCCGATCCAGCAGGGCTAAAATGCATTCCCACTGTCCGTTCCTGAAATCCGCATTTGGATCGTCCAATGCTTGTCGAAGCAGTGCGAGAGCCTGTTCTTGCATGTTGCTAAAATTTCCAATGTATTTTTACGTTCAATTGCTAAGACCTTGGGTGCATCATCATTTCATCGGAACGCTTGTTATTCCCAGCCCTGTTCTTCTTACTTCAGCACATAGGAACACACTTGACAAGAAACTGAAAGTGGGAAACGAATAGGGACTGATCGGAGAGATCTGCATTTACCGCATTTCATAATGGATGGTGAGAATTGACCATGACGCAACACGTTGAAAAGAATACCTTGGACATCTACTCGGACTATATCTGCCCCTGGTGCTATCTCAATACCAAACGCATTGAAGCCCTCAACGCGGGATTCAACCTTGATATCCAGTGGCACGCGTTTCCCCTTCATCCGGAAATACCAGAAGCCGGCATGCCCCTGGAGGCGCTTTTCGGCGACGAGCCGGTGGACATCCCCGCGACGCTGGACCGTCTGCAGCGCGTCGCCGATGAACGCGAAATGGCCTTTGTGCGGCCCACCACGGTCTATGATACCCGTCTGGCCCACGAGTTAGACAAATGGGCCCACACCCAGGAGCATGGCGACGCCTTTCATCAGGCTGTTTTCCTGGCCTATTTTGCGAACGGGCAAAACATCGCCCGGCGGTCGGTCCTGCTGGAAATCTGCAGGGATGTCGGACTGGACCCCGCGGCAGCCGAACGGGTGCTTGACACGCGTCCCTTCCGGTCCGCCGTGGACGAGGATTGGCAGCGTTCACGTGAATTGAACGTCACCATGATTCCGGCCTTCATCATCAACGGCCAGCGATTAATGGGCGATCATCCCCTCAGCGCCCTGGAACGGTTGGCTCGATCCGCTGGCGCGGTTCGGCGGGAAAGCACGACCGCCGATTGAGGCCACCGTTCCGGGCAAACTTTAACCCAAAGGGCTGCGGGAGGCCTTCATGAAACGCATATTGCCTGTCGTTTGGATCCTATGCGGCCTGTTGGCAACAACGGCATGGGCCGATTTGACCGGCCGCTGGTCCTGCAACGACGGGGGAACTTACTACCTGCGCGAGCATGAGGGACAATTGTATTGGTACGGCGAGGCCAAGGGTGTCCCGCCCAGATGGGCCAATGTCTTTACCGGCCATCTGGCGGAAGGTCGGATTGTGGGCAGCTGGGCGGATGTGCCCAAAGGCCGCGCCACCGGTGCGGGAACACTGGAACTGGTGGTCGGGGAAAATGGCGACCGCCTTCGTGCGGTCAAGCGGTCCGCTGGATTCCGGGGGACGCGATGGACCCGACTGGATGACGCCGCCCATGCCAGCGCCCCCTTGGCACCCGCGAAACCGGCGGCCGATCAGGATTGCGTCCGTTTCGATCCCATGGCTGCAGGCGTTCAACAGGTAAGCGGGCGCTGGAAAATCACCACCGGCAGCCACTGGCTGTTCGATCTTGGCAAGGATGCCAATGCAGCCCACCGGGCACTCGCGGTGATTCGCCACTATCGCATGGATCGCGTCTGCTTCATCGGCCGGCCGAAATCCAGTTTCACCTACCTTCTGGCCAAGGGTGGCGTTCCCATCGGGGCCATGGCCGGGGAAGATTGCGTGGCCTTCGATCCGGTTCGCATGCAGGTCAGCAAGGTTCAGAACCGCTGGAGGCTGGTTTCCGACCGGCGCTGGCTCTGGGATTTCGGCAAAAACGAAAGCCAGGCCCAAGAGGCCCTGGCGCTGATCCAACGCCACCGTTTCAATCAGGTCTGCTATGTCGGCCGGCCCAAGGCCGACTTCACCTACCTGCGCCGCTGACCGGACGACCAGAACCCCGGCCGATTATTCACCAAGGTCATCCATCACCTGCTGGATCACTTCCGCCGGAAATCCCCGACCGGCCAGAAAGCGGTAGGCGATCTGACGCCGTTTCCAGGGATCGGGTTCACGGTCCAGACGGACGCGTCTTTTTTCCAATTGGGCACGGGCGGCTTGCACCTGCCCGGCCGCGTCGGTCCAGGGCGCCAAGGCCCGTTCAATCAGTGCGTCATTTAGTCCTTTGGCGGTCAGGGTCTGACGAATGCGCAAGGGACCATACCCGCGACGGGCCAGTTGGTCGGCCATCAGCATGGCGGTCCGGGCATCATTGAGGTAACCCAGTTCCCGACACCGTTTCAGGACGTGAGCGACCACCGCATGGCTGAATCCTTTCTGACGCAGCTTCACGCCCAACTCCTGTTCGGTGTGGTCACGTCGGGTCAACATGCGCAGGGCGCGCGCCAGTGCGGCATCGGCAGGGGCATCGCATGACGGAATCGCAGGCGGATTCACCATGCCATCCGGCCGTTGCATGGGGTGGGCTGGAAATATTCACCAGGATCGTTAACAAGCACTTGACGGGGTGAGCCGGCTGGCGTAGCCATGCGTTTCAGCACCGCGTCGCTTCCCCGAAAGCACCCAACGCAGAAAGGAGTTTGTATGGGCATGCGATTCATCATGACCGCCTTCGGTCAGGACCGGCCCGGCATTGCCGCCGATGTGACCGAAATTCTGTACGATAACGACTGCAATCTGGAGGATACCTCCATGACGCTTCTGGCCGGAGAATTCACGCTGATTCTACTGTTCTCCGCCGCCTCCACCGATGTGTCCGAACGGCTCTCCAAGGCTTGCCGCCGCCTGGAAATGGAAAAAGGCATATCCGCCTTTTTTCGGCCCGTGGAGCTGGTACGCGCCTCACGCGCCAATGGTTTTTCTACCCATACCATCCACGTGGAAGGACTCGATCACGGCGGTATCGTCTACAAGATCAGCCGGTTTCTGGCCGACAGCGGCATCAACATCGCCGACCTCAAATCCTCGGTGAGGGCCATGCCGGAAAGCGGCGGCGCCTTGTACCGCATGGATATCCAGGTGCAGATTCCCGATACCGTCGCCATGGACGCGGTTAAACAGGGACTTTCGGCCGTGGCCGATGATCTCAATGTGGATATCGCCGTTTCCGCCGCATAGAAAATTCCCGTCAGCCGGATAAAAAACGCCTTCCCCGATCAGATGCCAGAGGAAGGCGCTTACCAAATGAGCAGATGCGATCAGGCCTCAAGCAGGTTCTTTCCGGTCATTTGCGGCGGCTGGGCGATACCCATCAGGGCCAGAATCGTTGGGGCGATATCCCCCAGGCGCCCTTCGCGCAACCGGGCGGACCGATGGGCATCATCCACCAGGATCAAGCGGACCGGATTGGTCGTATGGGCCGTGTAGGGTTTGCCGTCCGGGCCGGCCATCTTTTCGGAATTGCCGTGGTCCGCGGTCACCAAGCCACGCCGCCCTGGGCCAGGAGCTTGTCCAGGACCTTTTCCAGGCAGCGGTCCACGGTTTCGCAGGCCTTGATCGCCGCGGCCAGCACGCCGCTGTGCCCCACCATGTCCATGTTGGCGAAATTGAGGATGATCAAATCGTATTTCCCCGAATCGAGGCGCGCCACCACTTCGTCGGCCACCTGGGGCGCACTCATCTCGGGCTTCTGATCATAGGTGGCCACCTCCCGGGGTGACGGGATCAGGCAGCGATCCTCGTTGGCAAAAGGCGTTTCCTCCCCGCCGTTGAAAAAATAGGTCACGTGGGCGTATTTTTCGGTTTCGGCGATCCGCAGTTGGTTCAGGCCGGCTTGGCTGACCACCTCCCCCAGGATTTTATCCAGATGCACCGGTCCGAAGACCATGGGCAGGTCGAAGTCCTCCTCGTAGAGGGTCATGGTGGTGTAATTGACAAGCGTCGGTACGACCCGGCGGGTAAATCCGCTGAACCCCTTCTCGGTAAAAGCCCGGGTGATTTCCCGGGCACGGTCGGCCCGGAAGTTGAAGAAGATGACCCCATCGCCATCATTCACCGTGGCGACGGGCCGGCCATCATCGCCAACGATGGCCACCGGCTGAACGAATTCATCGGTTTCTCCCCGCGCATAGGCCGCCTGGACGGCGGATAGCGGATCGTTTTCCGCATGACCTTCGCCTTCGGTGTACAGACGATAGGCTCGCTCCACGCGATCCCAGCGTTTATCCCGGTCCATGGCATAATAGCGGCCGCAAATGGACGCCACGGCACCCGCGCCGATAGCCGTGCAATGCGCGACGAGTTGTTTCAGGTAGCCGACCCCGCTGTCCGGCGGCGTATCCCGGCCGTCGAGAATGGCGTGCACATAAACCCGCTTCAGTCCTTTTCGCCGGGCCAGGTCCAGAAGGGCGAAAAGATGGGTCAATTGGCTGTGCACCCCGCCGTCGGAGACCAGCCCCATCAGATGCAGGGCCTTGTCCCCCTTGGCCACGGCATCCAACACGGCCAGCAACTGGGGATTCTCGAAGAAGGAGCCGTCCTCGATGGCCGTATCGATGCGCATCAGATCCTGGTAGACAATCCGCCCGGCACCGATGTTCAAATGCCCCACTTCGCTGTTTCCCATGATGCCGGCGGGTAGCCCCACATCTTTTCCGGAACAGAGCAGTCGGGTGGACGGGTAGGTGGCCAAAAGCCGGTCCAGGTAAGGTGTGTCGGCCATCTGCACCGCATTGGTGGGCTCGTCGATACCGATGCCCCAGCCATCGAGAATAATCAGCATATGGGTCTTTTTCTGCATGGCTCGCTCCCTTATAGGTAAGAATTGGAGGGCTTACTCGATGAATACCGTCTCGTCGACATCCGTATCGCTATCGGCGGCCTCGACCCCCTGGCGCATGCTCTCGGTATGGATACGCCGGGCATCCGACCACAATCCTTCCAGATCGTAGAAACGGCGCGTCTCTTCGAAAAAAACATGAATCACCATATGGCCATAGTCCATCAGCACCCAGTGGCCCTCTTTGAGGCCGTCGACGCTGAGCGCCTTGATGCCCTGGTTTTTCAAATCCCGTTGGATATGTTCGGCAATGGCGCTGACCTGACGGTTGGATGTGCCATGGCAAATCAAAAAGGCATCCGCCAGGCTGGTCAGGTGACGCACATCCAGCAATACCGGACGGTGCGCCTTGCGGCCCAGGGCGGCTTTGACATAAACATCCAGTTCGGCCGCAAGCGTCTCTTTCATCGATAAAGTTCCTTTTTTTCAATATAAGTGCATACCGCCGCTGGCACAAGGCCGGCAATGGCCGATCCCGCCTGGATGCGTTGGCGCACCTGGCTGGATGAAACGTCCACCGGATCGGTGGAAAGCAAGTGAATCGCCCGCCCCAAACCTGTCGAATGCCAGCTTGCATGGATCGCATCAAAGGCATAATCCGGGGAAAGATGGCCGTGGATGTAAGCGTTCATTCGGTCCGTGGACGCATCTTGGGCATGTTCGTCGTCCAGCCGGCGGGTCACCACCACCACTTGCACCGCTGACCGGATCCGACGCTGATCCTTCCAGGTATGCAGTTCCAGAAAGGCATCCAGGCCCATCACCAGAAAAATTTCGGCGCCCCCGCCCAACCGGCCGGCCATTTGATCGATCGTATCGATGGTGTAGGACGGACCCTCGCGCCGGATCTCGATGTCGGAAACCATCAGGCGGTCGTCATCATGGGCAATCGCCAGACGGATCATCTGCAAGCGATGCTCGGCCGGTGCCAAGAAGGCCGACGATTTGTGCGGTGGCTGGCGGCAGGGAATGAGGTACAGGCGATCCAGGTTGAAATGCCCCAGAACCTTACGGGCCACCATCAAATGACCGCTGTGAATCGGATTGAAGGTACCGCCGAAAATTCCTGCTCGCATAGCGCTTCCCGTGGGTTGGGCATCTTCCGGAACGGAAAAACCTACTCACGCACCTGCCCGTCGCCCAGCACGACAAATTTTCGAGTGGTCAATTCCTCGAGCCCCATGGGGCCGAAGGCGTGCAACTTGGAGGTGCTGATGCCCATTTCGGCGCCCAGTCCCAGCTGACCGCCATCGTTAAAACGGGTGGATGCATTGACCAGCACCACCGAGGCGTCCACTTCCCGCAAAAACCGCTGGGAGCATGGTAATCGCTGGTCACGATGGCTTCGGTGTGGCTGGAACCGAAACGGGCGATATGGGCCATGGCGGCATCCATGTCGTCGACGACCTTTACCGCCAGGATCAGGTCCAGATATTCGGCGGGCCAGTCGGCTTCGGTGGCAAGGGTGATGTCCGGCAAAAGGGCCAGGGTGCGGTCACAACCGCGCAGCTCGACACCGGCGGCCCGCATGCGCCGGGCCACGGCCGGCAGGAATTTCTCGGCCACCGCCTGGTGCACCAACAGGGTCTCCAGGGCGTTGCACACGCCGGGGCGCTGAACCTTGGCGTTGAAAGCGATCGCCTCGGCCATGCCCAGGTCCGCCGATTCATCCACGAATACATGGCAAACCCCCTTGTAGTGCTTGAGCACGGGAATCTTGGAATGGGCCACGACAAAGCGGATCAACCCCTCGCCGCCCCGGGGAATGATCAGGTCGACATATTCCTCCTGGGCCAGGAGGGCATTGATCGCCTGGCGGTCTTCCGTGGGAATCACCTGGGCCGCCTGGGCAGGCAGCCCGGCAGACTCGAGGGCCTTGGCAATGATACCGGCCAGGGCCTGGTTGGAGTGGATCGCCTCAGAACCGCCGCGCAGAATCACGCATTGCCGGATTTAAGGCACAGTCCGGCCGCGTCGATGGTGACATTGGGCCGTGATTCGTAGATGATGCCGATCACCCCCAAGGGGATGCGCATCCGCGCCACCCGCAGGCCATTGGGTCTGATCTGGGTCTCCCCCATGGTCCCCACCGGGTCCGCATAGGCCGCCACTTCCCGAAGCCCGGCGGCCATGCTGGCGATGGTCTTTTCCGAGACGGTGAGCCGGTCGATCATGGCGGCCGAGAGCCCGGCTGCCGCGGCACGCTCGAGATCCTTCCGGTTTTCCTGAAAGATCCATTCTGCCTGCTGTTCCAGGAGATCGGCCATGGCGGTCAGCACCCGGTTTTTCTGATCCGAGGTGCATCGACTGATCACAGCGGCAGCTTTTTTGGCCTCGCTGGCCATCTGTTGAATGGTCTGCGCAATATCCATGTTCGCTCCTTCCGAAAAAGAGGGGGTCAATTACACTCCGGTTCGCTGGTAATCACCAGGTTGTCCCGGTGGATCACCTCGTCATAGGTCTTCTGGCCCAACCGGGATTTGATCTGGCTCGATTTAAGCCCCATGATCGAGCGGATCTCATCGGCGGCATAATTCACCAGGCCATTGCCGATGGGTTCACCGGTCCGATTGACCACGGCCACAGGGGCGCCGACGGGAAACTGCCCCTCCACGCCGATAATGCCCCCGGGCAAAAGGCTCTTGCCGTTGGAAAGCAGCGCCCGGGCGGCCCCGTCGTCGACCATGAGGGTTCCCTGGGTCTTGACCGTGTAGCCAATCCAGCACTTCTTGCGGTTCAGCTTGTGCTCGCGAGGCACGAAAAAGGTGCCCTCGGTCTCACCGGCGGCCAGGCGGGTCAGGATGTCCGGCCGGTATCCCTTGGCGATGACCATGGGAATCCCCGCGGCGGTCACCTTGCGGGCCGCCTTGATCTTGCTCAGCATGCCTCCCGTTCCCAAGGCACCGGGGATGTCGCCGGCATATTTTTCGATGCTGCGACTGTAGGTCGCCACCTGGGGAATCAACTTCGCATCAGCGTGAACGCGGGGATCCTTGTCGTAGAGGCCGTCAATGTCGGTCAGATTGATAAAGATGTCCGCATCCAGCAACAGCGCGATCATGGCCGCCAGGTTGTCGTTGTCCCCCAGCTTGATCTCCTCGACCATGATGGTGTCGTTCTCGTTGATGATCGGCACCACCTGCCATTCGAGCAGGGTGTTCATGGTGTTGCGGATATTCAGATAGCGTTTGCGGTTCGTCAGATCGTCACTGGTCAAAAGAATCTGGCCACGCGGCGATCAAAGCGGGCAAAAGCCTTTTCCCATTCGCGGATCAGCCCCGCCTGGCCAACGGCGGCAATGGCCTGACGCTGGGGAATGGCCTCGGGCCGCTTGGCAAAGCCCATCTTCTTCATTCCCGAAGCCATGGCGCCGGAAGAGACCAGAATGATTTCGATGCTCTGATCGAGCAACTGGCTAATCTGACTGCTGATGGAGGCGATGGCCTCGAGATTCAATCCTGCCTGGGCCGTGAGGACGTTGCTGCCCACCTTCACAACGGCTCTTGAAAGGGTGCTATCCGTCTGCTTCAAATTGCGCTTCATCGTGTTGATCCAGCAGGTTGCATAACATTTCGGTCAACTGGTCGAGGCCGCTGCCCACCGCTGCGGAAATTCGCAGAAGGGGTCCCTGGCCATAGGCCTCTTCGAAAAGCGTGGCCGCATCGTCGGCCCAGGCCACATCCATTTTGTTCAGCACGACAAGCTGGGGCTTGGTGCCCAGGGCGGGGTCGTGTTGGTGCAATTCCCGATTGACGGCTTCAAGGTCCTTGAGCGGATGGTCCGGATCAATGGCCGCAGCATCCACCAGGTGCAGGAGAATCCGTGTGCGCTCCACATGCCGCAAAAAACGCGTCCCCAGCCCCAATCCGGTATGCGCACCTTCGATCAGACCGGGGATATCGGCAACGACAAACGGCTCCCGGTAACCGGACCGGATCACCCCCAGGTTGGGCGTCAGGGTTGTAAACGGATAGTCGGCGATCTTGGGCTTGGCGGAAGAAAGCGCCGAAATCAAGGTCGACTTGCCGGCATTGGGCAACCCGATGATGCCGACATCGGCCAAGAGTTTCAATTCCAGACGCAACGCGAGGGTCTCCCCCGGCTCACCGGGCTGGGCAAAACGAGGCGTTCGGTGGGTGGCCGTTTTAAACCGGGCATTGCCCTGGCCGCCCCGCCCCCCTTTTGCAACAACAAAGACCTCGTCGGGGTCGACGAGGTCTTTGATGAGTTCTCCGGTATCGGCGTTGATCACCAGGGTGCCCACAGGCAGTTCGATGATCAGGTCTTCACCACTTTTCCCGAAACAATTGCGGCCCTGCCCGGGAGCGCCGTTTTTAGCCTTGTAGAGCTTCTGGAAACGCAAGTGAAATAAGGTTCGCTTCGCGTGGTGGCTCTCAAGATCACATCGCCACCCCGTCCCCCGTCACCACCATCGGGCCCCCCTTTGGGAATGTATTTCTCCCGCAGAAGGCTCACGCACCCGGCACCACCGTTTCCCGATTGAACGGTGATGCGGATTTCGTCAATGAATTTCACGCGGCATAGACACTGACCTGTTTGCGGTCGCGACCTTTGCGTTCATAGGTGACGACACCGTCAATCAGGGCAAAAAGTGTATAATCCTTGCCCATCCCCACGTTCACCCCGGGATGGATCTTGGTGCCCACCTGGCGGACCAGGATGTTTCCAGCCAAGACTGGCTGACCGCCGTACCGTTTGATGCCACGGCGCTGGGCATTGCTGTCTCGACCGTTTTTTGAACTACCGGCTGCTTTCTTGTGTGCCATGATCTGCTCCTCAATAACAAAAAGGGTGCCGAAGCGATCTTTGATGCGGCAACCCTTGCAGGTGTTGGTGGATAGAGGGGACTAAGCCTCGATACGCTCGATGCGTACGGCCGTATAGGGCTGACGATGACCCAGCTTGCGGCGATACCCTTTGCGACGCTTGAATTTGAAGACCAGCACTTTCTTGTTTTTGGCCTGGGCTACGATCTGTCCGTGAACGGTCACCCCGGCGACCTCGGGCTGGCCGACCTTGACATTCTCGCCGTCGGACAATAAAAGAACCTTGTCGAAAGCGATTGCCGAACCCACCTCGCCGGCGAGCTTCTCTACCCTGAGGATATCTCCTTCGGCCACCTTGTATTGTTTACCGCCTGTGGCAACCACTGCGTACATGTTTCACCCTCCTGTGAAAACCTGATATCTTTTCCCTGAGTTCAAAAAATAAGAAATATTAAACTTTCTCCTATCGTTGTCAAGCAAAAATTCATGCCAAAAAGCGTGGACAAGCGATGCCGATGGCTTATATTGTCCGACAACACGCCGGCCGTCGAAAGCTCGGATGGCCCTGCGGCTGTCGGCATTCATCAAAGGACACCATTACCGAAAGCAGGTGGACCCCCATGGACAGTCACCCCCACGAAATTCAGATTGTTGAACAGGGCCAGGCCAGGCTCACAACCCTGCCGCTGATCGGCGAAGAACCCCTTTCGATCCGCGTCCAGGGCGCCCCCTATGCCGTCATCATGCGCACGCCCGGCAACGAAAAGGCCCACGTGGCCGGTTTCTGCCTGGGTGAAGGCATTGTCGACAGCCCCGACGACATCACCAACATCGCCTTTTGCGATGGCGAAGACACCAACGTGGTCACGGTCACCCTCACGGCCGACCGCCGCAGCCGCATCGCCGACCACCTGGACCGGCGCACCTACATCAGCCAGACATCCTGCGGCATTTGCGGAAAATCGATCGTCGCCGATCTGGTTCAGGCCCTCTCGCCGGTGGCCGGCAGCAAGACCCTGGACGGTGAAGCGGCCCGGCAGCGGCTGCTCCGCTGGGTGACCTTCAGCCCCTGCGCCAAAAAACCCGCGCCGCCCACGCGGCCGCCATCTATGACCATGGGCTCAACCTTTTGTCCGTGGCCGAGGATGTGGGCCGCCACAATGCCCTGGATAAGGCCATCGGGCAGATTTTTCTCGACCAACGACTGGCGGATGCCGGTTTGCTGACCCTTTCATCACGCATCAGTTACGAACTGGTACAAAAGGCCGCCCGGGCCCGCATCCCTGTCATTCTGGCCGTCTCGCGACCCACCGCCCTGGCGGTCGAACTGGCCACGGCCCTGAAGATTACCCTGGCCTCGTTGGGCAAAGGCGACAGCCTGAATGTTTATTGCCATCCCCAGCGCCTCACCTGGAAACCGTGACGCCGTTGGTTGATTGAAATGGAAGACGATCTTTCCCGGCGGCTCAACCGGCCCCTGGCCATCGGCACGGCCACCATCGACCGGCGACTGGTGCTGGCGCCCATGACCTTTCTGGGCCACATCGCCTTTCGCGAACTACTGGCCGGATATGGCGGCTACGGCCTGTTGTTCAGTGAAATGTGCAGCGCCAAACGCATCCCCCACGAATGGCGCCATGGCTCGGCCTATTTCTGCTGGCGGGAGGCGGAACGCCAACACCTGGTGATGCAGATTTTTGGTGCCGAACCGGCCTCCATGGCAACGGCCGCCCGCATCATCGAGGACAACGGTCTGTTTGGCGTGGATCTCAATTTCGGCTGTTCGGTGGCCACAATCTGCAAGCAGCAGAGTGGCGCGGCGCTCCTGAAAACGCCGGACCACGCCGTCCGCATTGTCGAGGCGGTCCGGCAAGCCGTGAAGATTCCCCTTTTCGTCAAATTCCGCACCGGATGGAAGGACGACCCGGCGATTCCGGTCGACCTG
>NZ_BBCC01000050.1 GCF_001311845.1 Desulfosarcina cetonica JCM 12296
AGTATAATAATCAATATCTATCCGGATCCATATTCCCTATTCCTTGCCATGATCAACCGTTCACGCCAAAAATATCAATCGGGAAGCTGGTCAGCGCCTTGTCAACACTAGCCAAAGGCATTTTTTCTATTTTTGATTGCGCTGCCAGCATGCGATCAAAAGGATCTCTGTGAGCGTTTTTCCAACTGCCAGCCAGCTGGGCATGCTCGGGTGTGATCGCCAACGGCTGAAATCCTGCCTTCAATATCCATTCAGGAACATTTTCGGCAACTTTAGAAGCGTCAGGCAACTTACCCAATCGGTATTTCGTGGCAATTTCCCAAACAGAAGCGGTACTGATATAAATTGGATTTTTGACGTCTGCAATGTGTGATTTGATTTGCTTTGGTAGCTTTGGGTCATCGAAAAGCCACCAGAGAAAGATATGTGTGTCTAATATCATTCCCAATGTTGAAGCTCTTCTTCCGGCAATGGCTCAAAAAAAGCGTCTGATACAGATCCATCGGCAATACCTGGTGTTCGCCGGGAAACGGGCTCTAAAGGCACCAGTTTGGCAAAAGGCTTTCCTGATTTGGCAATAATAATTTCTTCACCGGCATTTACCCGGAGCAACAATTTTGAAAAGTGGGTTTTCGCATAGTGAATATTGACTGTTTCCATACGGCACCTCACAAACTTAGTCTATTTTTGTTAGTCTACTTTGTGTTTGCTGGAATGTCAATGTGCTTATCTAAAATAAGCAAAGATAGGGACGGGCATGAAATTATGCGGTTCCATTTTTCGAACCGCTACGACAAAGAAACCAGTATGCCAAGACAAACCCGAATCGATGCACAAAGAGCATTACACCCCATTATTTGCCGCAGGATCGAACGGCGGAAAATCTTTCTGAATGATGCCGACCGGAATGTTTTTGCCGATCGATTGTCCCGCATCATGACTGTTTGTAAACCTCGCTGTCATTGCGCTTTCCAATCACGCAAATTCTCACCGTATCGCCATCAACGCGGTAGATCATCCGGTATTGACCGATGTCCACTCGCAGGTATTCCGGATAGCCGACCAGTTGCTTGGCGTCATGGGGTTCGGGCAGCTCCCGCAAACGGAAAATGGTCGTGACGATTTGCCGGAATTGCTTTGCCGGCAGTTTCTGCAAAAATTTATCCGCCGTCTTGGCCCAATTTTCTTTTAAACTCCGTTGCGGTGACGTCCATGATCATGTTCCTTTAGTCAAATGTTCAAATCTCAACTGCCGCATCCAGATCAGAAGGGCCGCCCCGAGGCTTTCGTAAATAGTTGGCGTAGTGCAACGGCCCCCGCAATAGGGCAGCGGCGGAGACGTGTCTGTTCGGCTATCTCAAAATTTATCTGGTGAAGAAGGGAAAATAACGATTTGTGATTGAGGATTTCTGGTGGTATCGTCGGCCCTGCCATTTATGGTTATGGTGGCAGGAGCTCCTACTACGACCCTGGCCAAGGAACGCGAGGAGGCTCCATCTTTCTTCCCTTACGATTCTTGTCCATTTTTAGCGGTTTTTCCATCGTTTTTCGTGGCCGCACTCAAATGGCCAAGAAACCATTTCCTTTTCTAACCCGTTTTAGTCAATTTTTGGAGGAGTTATGGCACTTACGACAGAAGAGAAACAGAGAATTATTGAAGAAGAGAAATTAAAAAAGGCGATGCGGGGCAAAAGCCTGATTGTGGCCATCATTTTATCCGTTATCCTGCCCGGCTTAGGCGATGCTTATTGTGGCAGCTGGTTTAAGGCCTGCGTATTTTTTATTATGGACTTTATCTGTTTTGCCCTGGCATTCGTAGGCTTAGGCGTGATCCTGGGCGCCATCGTGTGGGTATGCGGCATTATTTCAGCCGCCATGTCAGCCGGCAAGTCTGAAAAGAAATCAATTATAAAAGCGGAAAAAAGCTTAGTCTAAAAACCAGAAAACGTCTTAAAGATGATGAACGCGTAAAAAGTCGCATTTCCGATCGTAAGTACCCTATTCATAAATACGATGGCATTCGATTGCCGATGCATCCCGGCTCGCTTCGTTACTCGGCGCGCCAAGAGTGATGGCTATTGGCCGCTTCTCGCGCCTTGCGCCCCGGGCGCCTCGCCAATCTCGGTACGTCACCGTATTTACGAACAGGGGTACTAAGCCGAACGATCTTTTTGAATATCTCTTGGATAATGTGGATTATTCGGCGAGGATAAGAACCCGTCTAAAATTAGCCGCTTGACGGGTAGTGGGCGGGTTGGAAACAAGCCCCAAAGAAAGTATTCGGTTTATTCTGTTTTCTTAAGTTCTCGGGATAATCTCAATGCGTGCCAATGATATTCCAAGTGATCAGAATTTAGACTTCGACCTCATCAACAAAATTGTCTCTGGCGATGGAGACGCTTTGGTTTTTCTTTTAGTTCACCGTTGCGGCAACGCTCTCAAATATCTCTGCAATCAAAATCGAGCATCGCGCTTAGACCTGGACGACCTGGTCCAGGAAGTCTCACTTAAATTAATTGCCAACGATTATAAAGCTCTCCGCGATTTCCAAGGCCGCAATAGCTCAACTGGCCGCAAATGTGGTTTGAACCGTTACGTTACCATCATTGCCCGTAACCACATTCAACGGTTGAACAAACGCGCGATGACAGAAATCAGTTGTTCGGGGACTCAAGATGATATGAAAGGCAATGGATACAAGAAGAATGTGCGTGGTTTGTGTGAAAATGTTTCACCCAGTGAGGCTAATCCCTTGATTAAAAATTCATGGAAAAAAGAATCATATCAAATCCGGAGGGAAATTAATTTTTCATTAGCGCTTTCAGATGATGACGGGGGGGACTGGGTGCCAGACCAAAATTGGATCAACGATCAGATCTCAATGGAGGCTATAAATGCCATTATGGCGCTTGAGGATTCGCGTGAGCGCTTCGTACTGATTGAATATAAAATAAAAGGCTATTCGCCTAAGGAAGTCGCTGCCATACTCGGCACAACGGAAGGTAACGTTTACACGATCTGCAGTCGAGCACAGAAGAAAGTACATAACTTGCTCGTGAGTGAAGGGGTGTCTCGTGTCTGATTGCCCAAATGAGATTGAACTGGCGATGTTCCTCGACAATGCACTTTCTGAAACCGAGGCCGAGACGATTCGGCGCCATATTTCAAACTGTCCTGACTGTGCTGCAATCTTGGCCGATGCCATTTCCAGCGATGCACTGGCTGATATCCAGCGTTTACCAAACCTTACAGGTGATGAGTCTCTGAAACTATCCGCGAAGATTGCTGAATCTATTGGAAGCGAGGTTGAAAAAAAGCTTCATATTGATGACAGAGAAACAAAGTTATCGAACTCAAAGAAAGGTAAGGAAGCAACAATCGACCGAAAAGTTCTATGTCAGCAAGTTAATGAGCCAAAAAAAATGCACTATGACCAAGAGCACAATTCAGAAAACACCTTTTCTGTAATCTCAGGTCGATATCAAATAGAGATGAAAATTGGTCGCGGCGGATTTGGAACGGTGTATCTTGCTTGGGACAACAAACTTCAACGCAGAGTCGCTCTCAAATTCCTTAAAGTCAAAGAACGGGGATTGCCGTATCAGTTATTCGAACAAGAGGCACGATCGTTGGCTCAATTGGGCAAACACCAAAACATTGTAACTATTTTCGATTGGGGTGACCATGAAGGCGTACCATTCATGGTTATGGAATATGTTGCGGGGAACGTAGGTCGATTGATCGCAGGCAACCCAAACGGCGTGTCAGTTAGAACTGCGTTACGCATCACCTACCAGACTGCGCTGGCCCTTGAATTCGCACATCAAAAAGGCATTGTTCACCGTGATGTAAAACCGGGAAACATTCTATTAGAAGAACCGAACCAAAAGGTTAAATTGACAGATTTCGGTTTGGCCTGCTTTTCTACAAGGGAGCAGCAAGATTCCATCTCGGGGAATTTACATACCGGATTAATCGACCAGATTGCCGATCCAAGACAGATTGCCGATCCAAGAAACGACGTTTTTGCTCTCGGAGTCACGCTTTATAAGTTGCTTACGGGCACCGCACCATTTTATAGGAAAACAAAGATTGCTCAACAACAGCGTTTAGCCAACGGAGAGCGCCTTTCCCCGGAAAAACTAAATGAAAAAATCCCTGATGAATTAAAACATGTGATTGATTGCTGCCTATCCATCGATCCTGAAAACCGTTATGGCAATGGCGGAGAACTTGCCCACGCCTTGGCTAACACGGCAGATAAACAAAAAATTATTCTCACTGAGGATGAACAAAATAGATTGTTTAAAGCAAAAAAAATCGACAAAAAACAAAACCGTTTTCATCAATCAACAATAATTCCCGGTGTATTGGCAGGCATGACAGGTTTCATCGGAAGCGCTGCTGGTGCTATCGCCGCTTCAGAATCCCATGCGAAAGATGATAGACAAGTGGAAAATTCATTCACGGTCGAGCACATTCCACAAGATAACAATATAGATAATATGCATTTGAAGGAGGAAATCACAATGACGCTTAAAAGTATTCATGAAGCACCGAAAGCATGGGGACTCCCACCAGTTGATATAAACAGCCCATTTGTTCAGCAAGGTTATGAGGACACTTGTGCAATTCGTAGCCAGCAACTAATTTTGCAAGACTTTGGTATTACTGCTTCAGAAGAGCAACTAGTTCAATTGGCTTACGAACAAGGTTGGTATGGTGAAGGCGGAACATCAATGGCGGATGTAGGAAAAATTCTTGAAGCTTATGGGATCCCAGTTAACCGGACGGCAGAAGGCAATATTTTTTCTTTGACGAGCGAACTTGCTCAAGGACATAGGGTCATGGTTGCCGTGGATTCTGGTGAGTTATGGGAAGATGGTTTTCCAGAACAGCTGGCTGACTTATTTGGCGACAACCCTGATCACGCCTTAATTGTCGCTGGAATTGATACGTCTGATCCTGAAAACATCACCGTCCAGTTGATGGACCCGGGAACCGGTGATGTTGCAAAAAGTTATCCCATGGATCAATTCATGGATGCTTGGAAAGATTCGGGGTTTTACATGGTTTCCACAGCTGAGCCTGCACCTCCCTGGGCTTTCGGCATGGACAATTTTGAATATACGGACTACCTGCACCTACCAAATGTTGGTGGGGTTCCTTACAGTGAATTCGAGCGGTTTCATGCGTTGGCAAATCAACATAATGATGAAGGACACTTTCTTGACCAATTGACACAAGGTTTTTCAGATCTGATGCAAGGAAAAACCTCACTGCCGGAAATGCTTGGAAGTCTCTTTGAAGACGGCATCCCCGCACCTGACGAAGTTGCTCTACCGGATAATATTCAGAGTGAGCTGAGCACATTGGCTGGCATAGAAGAAGGAATGGAATTGTTTGATAATTCAAATAGTGAGGCCGGATGGTACGATCATTATAACGATTTGGCTGACTATTATGGTGGTTGGGGAGATCAAATCAGTGCCCAATGGTATGCGGATCAGGCAGCACAAATGACAGATGATTCGTCAGATACCTAACTGATAAAATAGGAATTTTCATATCTACGGTATAATTAATGGTATGAATTTACGGAAAGGAAGCAATTCATGCAGGCAAATAATCTCCCAAAACTTATTGTATTGCTAAAACAAACCAAAACCTTGCTGTTGAAGCAAGATCGCAAGGATCTGGTTTCTCAGATTGAGAAATCAGAGACCGAATTGACGACCGGAGAAAAGGTCGTTTTTGTATGCGGGGAGTTTAAACGAGGCAAATCGTCGCTAATCAACGCTCTCTTGGAACGGGACGATGTTTGCCCGGTAGATGCCGATATCGCAACAGCAGTTGTCTCAATTATTCGATACGGTGCAGCGCCAAAGGCGACTCGTTATTTTGGTGAAATTAGTAGCAGTAATTTTGAAGAAATACAGTTCGAAAATGTGGCAACGTATGCAAAAGGAAAATCAGGTACAACCACGGACACTTGGCTTATAGAAATCCAAGTCCCCTGCGAGTTCCTCAAAGATGGAATCGTGCTTGTCGATACACCTGGTGTTGGCGGCCTTGATCCTCGGCACGGCTTTCTGACATCACATTTCATGCCCCGTGCAGATGTCATCGTATTTGTGGCCGATGCCGGAATTCCCCTTTCAGATTCCGAATTGGCATTTTTAAAGGAAAAGGTTGCAAATGCAAATACCCAAGTGATTATCGCACTAAACAAGTCAGATCAACTTCGCGATCCTGAAGCACAGTTAACGGATATCCGATCGAAGATCAACGATGTACTGGGGAACAATTGTCTTCCCGTCGGGATAGTGCCTGTATCAAGCCGTCTGAAATCAGAATATCTCTCAGATGGATGCGAAGAAGATTTGCATGAAAGTGGATTTCCTGAATTTGTACATATTTTATTGAAAATGGTCCAAAGACATGAGTCGAATCGATTTGATTTTGCCATTCATAACGCAGTTGAGACACTGAATGATATTAGACTTCCATTGGCGTTACAAGTAAAGAAATTGAACGATATTGCGGCCTCGGATATCTCTGAACTGAAAAGCAGGTTTGCCGAACAGAAAGAGCGAATTCAGACGCTGATAGACCCCTCCTCGGAGTGGCAACGTGAATTGACAAACAGACTTACAGACCTCCATGGTAAGGTTTTGCATACTTTGCAAGTCACGAGCATAGAGATAGGCGCTCAGAAAAGACTGCACGATACTATATCAGAGGTCGGATGCGACCCAAACCGTGTACTAAAGGCAGTCGAGGATGAAATACTTATGTTTGCTCTAAATACAGAACGGCAGATCCTTGAGGAGGTAAATATAATATTTCAGAGTATTCAAAAGGACTATGAGATAGACATGGCGATTGACAAAAGCCACCTGAAATCTTTCCAGTTTGATGATGAATGCAACCTTGTTGTTAAATCGCCGAGTCTCAATGACCGTATTTACACTCACCTTCGAAATTCTTACTACGGTTCAGTTTCAGGGATCGGTGTCGCCGGAGGAATTATTTGGCTCACGCAAGCATGGTGGGCCGCTGTTCCTGCTGGGCTTTTCATGTTCTATCAATCCATCATGGGAGGAAGTAAGGAGTTAAAAAGACAGACGTTTCAGTCAGTTTTTAATTTGGTAAGTCCTGAGGTGCAAAAGGCACTCTTAGCGCTGAGAACTCATGTAACGTCGCAATTAAAGGAAATCGACCGTTCGATTAAAAAAGCTATCAGCTCAGATCTTGAACGAGCAAAAATTCGCCATGAAGAGACTGCCAAGGCATTGGCGGCGGTTATCAAGCGTAATGCAGAACAGCATAAGGAACTCAATCAAATCGTAAAAACCAAAATTGAGCCAATAAACCAAATGCTTAGATATTATCAGCGGTTAAGTCAGGGGGGCAATCAACAAACCGATTCAAGTGTGAAAATATCTAAAGCTTCTCTTCAGCCAATGGCATTTAATGACCCGGTCGAGGCATAAAGGAGCGTTTTATGTCTCCAATACAGCAAACAGTTTCACATGCTTTTGAGCGCTCTCTCGATTTGCTGCGCGGTGCTGAACTATACTCATATCAGGACATCCTGCTAAGATGCAGGGAGCGTTTGGAAGAGCCTATGCGCATAGCCCTGGTTGGGGAGGTTTGCTCATCCAAATCTACGCTTGCCAACGCAATGCTTGGTGAAGAGGAGATTGTCAGGACCGGAACCATGGAAGAAACCTTCAATGTAAGCTTGCTGAAAGAGGGAGACTCCAATTCTTCGATAGTCGTTCATTTCCGTCCCCCTTCAGGTCATACAGAAAAGGTTCCCCGAACAAATTGGGCAAGCTGGGCAAATCGCCTTGGTCAGGATGAGATGACGGAGTCTGTCCAGTATATTGAAGTGAATCACGACAATCCGTTGTTGCGGACCTTTAACCTGATTGATACGCCAGGCTTGAATTCCTATTACGGAGCAGACTCCCGCAATACCGTTGAATTCCTGACCAGTTTCACTCCTGATGCAGTCGTCGTGCTTTTTACTCGTGGAATTGCCCAAAGGACGGTTGACGTTATTCGCGCTTTTCAGGGGCCTATATTTCAGAATTTATCCCCTATTAATACAATAGGGGTTTTGACCAGAATCGACGAATATTGGCCTAGTGAAGACAGTCCACTGGCTGCCGGCCGTCGAATCGCGGCGCGCCTGATACAAGAAGAACCTTCGATCAAGTCTTCTTTTTTTCGACTCTATCCCGTCAGTTCACTGCTCGCATTGGGGGCAAGGACTATCGATTCAAATGATATGCGCCTGTTTCATCGGCTAGTGAAAACATCTGAAAGTTGTCTTTCCGGAATGTTTAAGAGCGTCCGTCGATTTTTTAAAAACAACTCGGAAATTTCTTTATCAATTAGCGAAAGAGAATACCTATTTAATAAATTCACCATGTATGGTGTTTTTCATTCTCTTAAGGTTTTGCAGCGGGTGTCTGGGATAAATGAGGCATTGCTCCAACAGGAGCTTCTTTCCAAAAGCGGCTTTGATGCATTCTTTCGTGACGTTCTCGATCATTTCGGTAATCGTGCATATATCATCAAATTGTCAAGCGTGATCTCCACGATTCAGCGTGAATCACAAACATTCATGCAATTGGCAAATTCAAATAAAGCTAAAATGATCCGTGACATAGTAAACCGATTTACGGAAATTGGGCTTCACCACCAGGTGTTCAGAGAGTTGGAACTGCTCAAACGCCTGTACAGTGGTGAACTCCAGCTAGACGATGAACAGACCCGTGAATTGTTTTCCATCTCGGGAGAATATGGCACTTCTTGCCGGGAAAAACTGGGACTGGACGAATCCTGTACCTGTGTCGGTGAAATGTTATCCAAGGCACAAGACAGATTCGCTTATTGGAATTCACAACTGGTTACCTCTATAAACCCGCAGTTCAAGGATGCCGCACATATTATGAAAGCAAGCTACCACGAAATCTCCAGGCAAATCAAATCCGCACAGGCTGTGAAGCTTGAAGCAGAGGCGGTACTATTTGGGGCGTCGTGTAAGCATTGATCAGGAGTATCGCAGACAATGACAACAAGCAAAATATGGATTGGAATCGATTTTGGCACATGTTTCTCCAGCGCGGCTAGAAGAATCCCGGACGGGGTGGCGTTGGTTCCCTGTGATTCCGCCCCTAATCCAAAAACATATCTTGTTCCGACCGTGGCTTATATCACAAGAGAACCCACTCCCAGAATTCTTACCGGATATGAAGCGGAGACTTATCGGTTGCACGACCCAGAACGATTCTTTGCCGAGTTTAAACTGGAGATCACCGATCCTGATCCTCTGCTACCCGACAGTGATATCACCTATAAAGACCTTATTGCCGCCATTCTGGCCGATATCCGGCAAGACGCAATCAAAGACAATAATGATTACGCCATTGACCATGCAGTAATTACCGTTCCAGCCATATATCTGAAAGACGGGGCTCAATGGTGGATCATGCAGGACGCTGCCCGCAAAGCCGGTTTCAATAAAGTAGAGCTTATGTATGAACCACAGGCTGCAGCCTTCTACTATGACCACATCGCTGGCAGTACGAGTCCATCAGATCTTACCCTTGTTTACGATTTGGGCGGTGGAACTTTCGATCCAGCTCTAATCGAGCATTCTGATACCAATAAAGATCATATTTTTGGTCTTGGCGCGCCAGGGGGGGGATCTGTCTGCGGCGGAATCCATTTTGATCACCTGTTGATGGGACGTTTTCTTGAGGAATATCCCGAATTTTTTGATCCGTATGCCAGAGATCCAATAAAGAAAACAACAGCCCATTTTGAACTCCTGGCATTTTGCCGTCACGTCAAGCATATTCTCTCCTCGAAGAATGTTGCCGATCTGCCAGTACCAGGCCACGGTCAATATCATTATCGAATCAACCGTGCGGATTTCGATGAAATGATTGCGCCGTTAATCGAGCAGACGTTTTCAGCCTGTGATGCATTTCTCAAGGCGCACAAAAAGATTGGACTGAACTAACGCGTGTGATTCTCGTCGGTGGATCTTGTCATGTTCCGCTTATTCGTAAAAACCTGCAGGCATATATGGACAAAATTGGCGCTGGGGCAGTTCCCGTTGTGTGGACAACCCTTGAGAATCAGAAACAAATCGATCCCATGTATGCCGTTTGCTGCGGAGCGGCAATATCAAAAGGAGGAAGAATTATGGATTCAAAACTCTACGAACAGAAACGCAATGAGTTGATTCATTTGCTGGATCAGGTCATTGCAATAGACGAAATACCCTCGCAGACTCGTGAAAACATAGAATCCATTCGTGAAAAATGCGTCACAAATCAATTTGAAGTCGTACTCATCGGTGAATTTCAAGGTGGCAAATCTACGACATTCAATGCGATTTGCGATGGCAGAGAGATCAGTCCGCGCGGTGTTAATATCAAGACAAGCGCTTGTCGTATCTCAGCACAGAACCTTGCCGATCCGAAAGCCGAGGAGTATGCTGAGATCGCTTGGCGCAGTGACCAGGAATTACTTCTCGGTATGATCAATATATTGGAACCACATCTGAAAAAGGTCCAGCCGGACCGCTTTTTGAAAGCCACACCGGATGCCATGGTGTATGGCGGTTCGGGAATGAAGGGTCAACTTGAAACCCTGGCATCAGCCGGAGCTGAGAAAGAAGAGATCAGACCCCTCAGTCTTCGTGATCCCGAAGATCGAAATCTTATCGGACAAGCTCTTGACGATGAATGGACGGCGCTCAAAAGAAACAAGAAAGGCTATGATTCAGATCAAACCGGTCAGCTTGACGTCCTTCGTATCGCATCGATCATTCATCTTTACCTGGAAGATCCGTTTGTCCGGCAGCTTACGGAAAAAGGGCGTTTTAATATTCAAGAGCTCAGCAAACTCGTCACATTCCCCTGGGATTGGGAAAAACGCTGGATGAACCATTCAGCAACGGCCTTTTCTGCGGAGGAAATAGCCTTTGCGTTTATTGCCGGTGTCCGTTGCCATATTCATTCCCCCAACCTGGCCAGACTGGGGTGTGTCATAACCGATTGCCCCGGGCTGTTTGCCAGCCGATGGGATACACTCCTCGCCCGTCAGGCGATGCTCAGCGCCGATGCAATACTTTATCTCTTTGGCGGTGAAAAAGCCATCTCACAAGGTGACATCCACGCCCTGAATGAAATACGCCTCAGTCAACAGGACCACAAACTTTTTTATGCAATTAACGTAAAGGGTAATTTGTCGAATATCAAAAATAGAATTCGCATTGAGAACGCATCAACATTGACAAACCGTGGGTTCGATCTATCGCCGGAGGCTATCCACCTTTATAATGCATTGCTTGGCTTGTGCGCACGAAATGGCCATGCCGCCTTGTCCAACAGGTTAGATAACCTATCACGCGAGCAGTTTATTAAGACTGGACGTCAAATTGATGAGCGGTTCAGCTCTGAATTTGAAATACACTGGAAACAGACGGCCAGCATGGCGATCAGGCGCATGGATGATTTTAGCGAAGGCGTCAATTGCCTTGATGAGGTTGGTTTGCAGCAAGTGGTCGAGTTCAGTGGATTAGACGATCTTGTTTCGGCCATTGAAGAAACCGTGATTGCTAAGAAGGCGCAATCGGTTTTGGTACATCAGGGGGGGGCAAAAGCAAAATCGGCGTTAATGGCGATAGAGGGAAATTTAAAGTCCCAGGAAAAGGCAGCACGAAAAACAGAAGATGAATTTCATCTTGCCGTTTTGCGTGCTCGGGATGATTTGGAACTGTTTCAGAAAAAGGTCACCGAGATAATTGATGAGCTTTCTGAGAGTAACCTCGGATATCCTCTTGCCTGCGAGTTCGAGGACCAAGTAATCAAAGCACATATCCCGGAAATGTCCGAAGCAATAACTGATGGTTTTGCTGACAGCCTTTGGACCTTAAAAAGCTTTTTGGCGGGATTACTTCCAAATTCTCAGATAAAAATAAGGAAAAATTAGAAAACGCGATGAAGCCAATAATCGCCACAGCGATAGAGTCAGTCTGCGAACCCATTGCGGAAGGATGGATACAAAACGTATATGACGGAATTTCGGAAACATATAACGCAACAATTGCACCTGCAGTTAAAAAGGCGTGCCTAAAAATAGAAAGCGCATGGAATGATATTGAGAAAATCACTGACGCCTCCGATAATATGAGTCTATTGGAAGGACTAGGAATCGATACATCAATTGAAACGATATCTCGAAATCCAAAATTGCTTGATGCGATTAGCTCAAACGAGTTAAGCAAAGGTGTTAAGAATACAAGCGGATTGTCTTTTGCAGCCAATGTCACCGGAATTGTAACTGCGGTCATCGTGGGATTATTAATCGCTATCATAGGCAACGCAATTCTTGCTACCCTTACTGGCTTTATCATTACTGGCGGATGGCTTCCAATACTTGTTCTCGTGGTTGGAGGCGGTGCAGCAGGGCTCAAGGCCTCAGATGCCTTGAAAAGAAAAGTTAGAGAGATGCTATTAGCTAAGGTCGAACGAGAGTTAAGAACCGCCTTCGGTAGCCAAGATGCTGCCGATGCGATCAGGAGTAAGAGTCTTGAATTGGTAAACACTATTATTGGCGGCCATATTGACTACTTGAAAGCGCAAATCAAAAAGCAAGAGCTTTCGTTCGAAAAACGTATTAAAAGCAGTAAGAAAGCCTTTGAGTTAAACAAGTCTGCTCGCCGGAAGTTGGCCGAAAAATTATTGAAGATTCGTAAAAGAATTGAATTTGTCCGAAATGGTATTCAAGAATACATTAAAAAACTTGATTCGGTCTTTTCAACTGTTGACCTCAATATTGCTAACGATAACCATCCAAAATCGACTCAAAGTGAACCGAGAGCCATTTTGGAGGCCTCCGAATGATAACATCAAACCATCGGCCCGTAATCGGCATAGTCGGTTGTTTTCAAAATGGGAAATCAACGTTAGTAAACTGCCTACTTGATGACAAGGTCGCCAAGACTGGTGATGGGCGCTCAACAACCCATTTACCAACCGTTTTTACCTTCGGAGAGTTTCAAGAAGCCGAGGCAATCGACACGCAGACGGGAACCTCAATTGTGGTGCCTTTTTCGGAGTATTTACACAATGGCAATAATAACCAAACGAGACAGGATGCTTACCATGTTAAACTTTGGAAACCACTACTTCAGCATGTGGACATAGCTGACACCCCCGGATTCAATGCCAATTCCGATGATGACGAAACTGCGGTCCAAAGTCTGGATGGTCTGGATGTAGTTGTTTTTGTAATTCAAAACAAAAGCCTGAGTGAGATTGAAAACTCGGTTCTTCAAAAAATTGCCGAAAAAAGGCTACCCTTTCTTGTTGTCATGAACTGCATCGATACTTTCGGTGCGCTTTGGAATCCGGCCTCTGAGGCAAACGCTCGCATTGCCAGCGAGATCGAAGCACGTCTACGAAACATCGGCCATGCGCCAACGCCTATTGATAGTCAATTTGTTTATCCCCTTAACCTTGCCTGGTTCTGGTATGCCAGTGGCCATATGGAAGCTGATGAAAATCAGGCCACAAAACGTCTCATCAGAGAAATAGATACCTATTTCGAGCTTGAAGCGCCTGAAAGGCGCTCCAATTCACATCTTGCCGAAATGAGCAATTTTTCAACATTTCGACGGCATTTGCAATTGATTGCGAACAATTTTGGTTTTAGGCGGCGGCCTGAGGGCGAAACAGCCAATCACTTAATCGATCTCTCTTGCAAGATGCTACAAAAGAACGACAAAGACAGTGCAATGCTTTTTGCCGAGAGAGCCTGTTATTGCGCTCCAGGATATCATCCGGCGTTACAAAACCGAGCTTCAATCTGTTTTGCCCGAGAAGAATTCGACGATTCGATTCATGCAGCCACACGTGCGCTGGATATCGACGCTCGTGATATGGAAACGCTCTATCTTAGGGCATCCGCTCATTTCGCAAAGGGTGAATATAAATCAGCGAGAAAAGATCTGGAGCTATTGGCAAATTTACTTGAGAGCGACTGGCACATCGCATGGAACGAGGAAGATAAGGCAAAACAGGCTCGAAAATACGTCGAGACCTATTTAATGAAAATGGAATGTGATCAAAGAGAAGGCAAAGCGGACGATGCCCTCGCAGCTATACGCCACATCATTTATTGCGACCAGCAACCATTGAAAAGCCTTGATGATTCTGAATTGCATCAGATCGTATGGTGTTTAGACGCTGGTCTCGAATACCGTGCAGATGATTATGAAAAGGCTATGTATTCAGCAGGAATTGCAACGGAAATTTGTGTTCAGACCGATGGTGCCAGTGAGCGTCTGTCTGAGTTATCCAAATGGTTTAAACTTCAAAATGCGAAATTTTCAGTTTGTAATCCAAATAAATCCTTGAATGATGAAATTCAACGAATACTCTGGAAGGCTGCGCTTCATCTTTATGGTTCTAACCTTAAGGAAGCTGTCAATGCCTTTGTAGACCACAATCATCTTCCTATTTCCCAAAGCACTTGGCAGGATGAACCAACCTTTATCCCACATTTCATATCTCAAGTCGGATCTAATTCAGAGACGTTTGATGATATAAAAATTTTTGTTGAACAGTACTTTCAGGTTTCAAACGATCTTGATCTTAATGGATTTTGCCAAGTGGCGAAAGTTGGGCTTCGTGGTGAAATATTACGAAATTTCCAAGAGGCTTCTCAACCTCTGTGCACTATCAAGGTTTCAACCATGTTGTTAGGCAACTCTGTAATAATTATAAATACTGGAAATCCATTACTAAGTGAATTGATTGTCAAAGTGTCCTATCGTCTGAATGAAGAGCTCATTTCAAAAGAACTTCGCCTAAATAAAACCCTCAGAAATAGTGAATCACATTGCTGGCAAGATGTTTTTGAGGGAAAGAGTGCTTTCGGTGATTTGTTCGGTGGCAAGAAGCTTACCGACGTAAAAATTCGATCATTAGATTCAAAACAAGGACCTGTAAAATTTTCAATATTAGATTAAACCGGAAACATTTTATCTATGATATCCATAGATGGAGGAGAGATAAATGTTTGATGATATTTTTAACGACCACGATAGCTCCGATAATATGGAAGATTTTCAAATAGAAAATGGCGATGATTTCAATATTCATTTAGATCAGATTGATAGTGGTGACCTTTTTGCTGGAAAAACACTTGAGGACGGTGATCCATTGATGAATTCTGCATATCAAGAATTATCAGAGATAAAGCATTTTATAGAGCATGTAAAAGATATGGAAAATGAAAAGCTTATCTCAATGGGGTTGGAACCAAAAACAGGTGATTTTGTGGAAGATTTGAATCACGAAATCCATAATGTGATGGAATTAACCGATCGCGCTGAAAATGGAGATATGGAAGCGCAGCAAGCTCTCCAAAACTGGGAGAATAGTACACACCGACAGTGCCAGGAGCTGGAAAGGCAAACTATGATGATCGAACATCGCTTAGATAGGATGAGACATCAAGAGTGGCTAAATGAATTCCACGATTTTCAGCATCACCAGAAGATGGAGCGGCAATATCAATTCGATGCCGAAAACTCCGCAACCGGCGATCCGGTATTCAAAGAATATATAGAAAAGGCAGAAGAACATCGGAAAGCGGCCAAAGAATGTCAACAAAACATGAAAGATTTAGAGCGTTAGTTGCTGGCTAAAAAGCAAAGAATAATGCGGTTATCCACAGCCAAAGACATTTTTTCTATCTTTGATTGAGCTGCCAGCATGCGATCAAAAGGATCTCTATGAGCGTTTTTCCAACTGCCAGCCAGCTGGGCATGCTCGGGTGTGATCGCCAACGGCTGAAATCCTGCCTTCAATATCCATTCAGGTACATTTGTCAACTTCGCTCGTACCGAGCTGTCGTTTAAACGTCATGTTGATATAAGACCTGCCGAATACCGAAAATCAGGACTCCCCCCATCAGGCCCCCGGCATGACAAGCCGCTATGGGATATCCGCATTGCCCCATATGAAGGAAGCCGAAGACAACTGTCCCCATCCACAATTCGTATACGCTTTTACCGGAGACCAGGGCCAAGAAACCCCATCCCCACGAGCGTTGATCCGGTCGACGAAGCATCTCCAATGCCGATATGGCCATCATTCCATGGGCAATGCCGGACAGACCGGCAAGTCCACGTTCGGATACCGACGGCTCCGCAATCCAAGCCATGGTCAGGCTGCCGACACCGGCGCATAGTACGTATAGCAAACGGATCGAAACCCTCTTTTCTTCTAAATAGTGGTAAAGCAGTAAAAATCCGCCGGCATCCAACAGCAGGTGATATGGGGATAGATGGACCAGAGGAAAGGTCAGCACCCGCCACCACTCACCGTCACGGACGGCCTCAGGCAAGAAAAGCAGACCGGTTCGCACCTGATGATGCAACAAAGGAAGATTCACTGCGGCTAAAATGATCCCCCAAACCCATAACTGCCAGTATCGGCGCAGGTGGTCTGATCGCAAGGGGATGATCCGTTGCATCGAAATAGGTAACTTTGATGATTGGGCTGTCGACTGCATGGTGGGCCTCCAAAAAGAACTTTAATTTTGACGGATTCGCAAACAGCCCGATACCGGCGTTACGCGTATCCTTCGTCACTGCGGCGTACGCTCAGTACGCCTCATTCCTCAGGATTCGCAAACCTTGATCTCGGGCTTTTTGCGAATCCTGAGGAAATACGAATTGTTACGAGTTTATCAAGATTTCGTTCGGGCTTTTATGTTTCGTTTACGCCGCTTGATGAGCATGGCCAGCCCGACAAAGATGGGACCCACCGGACCGGAGCCGAAGTTGAAGTCACGGCTTTGTTGTCTTGGGGCCTGCGGGGTCACAGTGGGTTGAGAAGCCGGAGAAGACGCATTGGGTGTTACGGACGGCAACGGTGCAGAAGGCTTTTGCTGGTTGGCCGGCCTGTTCATGGCAACGGACTGCGGCCCAATGTCCTGCATGGCTTTATTGCGTAGCGCGTTCAGGGTTTGCCGGCGTTTCAGCTGCGCGGCCCTATCCCGTTCGATGCGGCCAAGATTTCGTCGCTCAATCTTCCACCGTTTGTATTCCGCATCGTTTTCCAGCACCAGAAAAGAGGTGTACTCCGTAACGATGGAGAAGTCTTCTCCCAATCGGACCACTTTATCGAGGACATCCTGCCGATTGTTTTCCCGGTCCGAAGCCTTGAGCAGTTGATCAATCTGCTTTTGGGCCCACATGCGTTCGATTTCCGGGTTGGCGGTATCTTCCTTGGGAAAGGGCAAGGTGACGGTATTCTCAATCTCCCGGCCCAGAACCTGCCCGGAGAGGGTGACGCTGGCTTCTCCGGATCCGGCATATCGTCCGTAGATGCGAACAGGAGCGCCGAAGTAAAGGTTCGGCAGTGTGGCCGGGACGACATCGTACACGTTGATGCCGTCGACATGCAGCTCCAGTTGGCTGGCCGCCGGTCGCATCAATTTACGCCGAAACGCTTTGGCCTGCCGCTGAAAATCATCTCCGCCGGAGATAAAGGCCGCCAGTCCACCGGAATCCTGGGCCAACTGCTCAAGCAACGGCCGGTTGATCTCGTTTCCGATGCCGATGCAAAACACCCTTGCATTGGACGGGCGCTGATTGATCAGGGTCAGCAATTCCCGGCGTTCTTTTTGTTCGGTCATGCCGTCACTCAGGATCACAACATTCAGCGGCCGATCCGGATTGCCGTATTTATAGGCAGTGGTCAGCGCCGGTGCCAAAATAGTGCCGCCCCGGGCGCCTGGGAAGATAAAAAGGCGGCGGCGGTTGTCTTGTTTTCATCGGATGCTTCGCGAAGTTCGTTGAAAATGGTCCGGGGCTGTACATTGAAGGTCATCACTTCGAAGCGATCTTTTTGATCCAGTGCGTGGATAAAGGCATCCATGGAACGTCTGGAGACAGGCAGTTTATTGTCAGCGGCCATGGAACCGGACACATCGAGCAAGAACACATAATCCATTCCCAGATTCTGCTTTTCCAGCTCCTTCCCGGCTGTGACGGTCATGTAGAAAAAACCGTCTTCTCCGGGGGTGCGTGAAGTGAGCATATCAATGCCGCTTTGAGGGCGATTCAGGCCGTAGTGAATGACGACATCGTCGGCCAGGGATCCACTTTTTTGTTCCAAACTGGCCATTTTATAGGTATCGGAATGGTCCACCGTTGCCATGTCCCTGCCATGGCTCGGGCTTTCCAATACCGTGATGGGGATCGCGGACTTGGCTTCCAACTGAAAAGCAAACCGGCCGGTGGTGACCGAATCCATCCTTCCTTGCGTTACCGTCGCCAGCGGATAGACATAGGTCACTTCATCATGATCCACGTCCAACTCTTGATAATAAGCGATCTGAACCCGTTGATCGGCTCCGGCAGGAATGGGAAAAATGCGCATTTCAAATCGCTTGTAGTTGACCTGTTCCAACAGGCCCGGATCTTTGCGCTGCTTTTTATAACTGTCGTAAATTTCCCGGGCACGCTGTTTTTCCAGCACCTCCCCCACCATCTCTTTGCCGTTGATCCACATACTGAAGTTGGAAACCGATGCGTTTTTGGGAACCGGAAAGGTGTACAGCGCCTCAACCTGGCGATTTTCCGTGTTGTGAAACACTTGTGTGACCTCTGTGACGGCCACGCCGTTATTGATGGTCACATTCACCTCGTGAGTGAGAATTTCCAGCTTTCCGCCGAATCCGCCATCTGCAATGAGCAGTCCGGCAGCCCGAGCCGGTTTGGATGAAACGGCGGTTATTACTAGTGCGGCCATGGCCATAATGGTCATAATGACCAGCAACCCTAGTCGATTGGGTCTTTGAGATGTCCTTGCGGATGGTTTCATGCGGATGCTCCTTGTTTTCTCTTGTTGATGGTGGGGTGGTTCCAAAACCTGAATCCTGGAATTCACTGCCGTTGAAATCATCAAATATCAACAAGTATGCCAAGAAGCTGTTATGTATTTAACTTATTGATTTTTAATATATTGTCATACGCTAATTTTAAACTCTAAGCTTATTGATTCTATTTGCTGTTCAATTTTTGTTTGATCTGCTATACATTTTTTGTTTATCCAGTCGCCTTAATGTTCGCCAGCCTAAATCCCTTTTCAGGAGTCTCTCACCATGATCCAGCTAAACAGTAAAGATCGCGCTTTTTTTTCACTCGTGGATCAGGCCGTTTCAGCCAACCCGTTCAGTCAAACCCGGGCGGCACTCGATCTAAAGATTTCCGGAGGGTCCGACACATTAACCGTTACCGAACTCGCCGTGGCGGTCTTCCAAAAGGTGCGCTCCCGTATCGATACGTTTGTCTCCCGCACCGGCGGACGGATTCAGGACTTTGACCCCAAGGACCGGCCATTGGTGACCAATGTTTTTTATTCGATATCTTTCACCGGTTCGTGGTTCAGTTCGACGATCTGATCGCCAGGCAGCTTAAGGCCGGAGAGAAAAGCCTGCCGGTCCCTTTTGCTTCGGAAACCATCGGGCTGTTAAAACAGCGGGGGTTTACCGAGGATGAGGCCCTTCGTTATTTTGAGCTGAGCTTTCAACTGCGGCGGGCCTTTTTCTTTATCCAACAAAACCTGGTGGGGTGCAGTCCCTGTATGCAGACGTTGAGGGAACGATTATGGAACAATATCTTTACTCACAATATCCATTGGTACGACCGTTATCTGTGGAATCGCATGGAAGATTTTTCCACATTGATTCTCGGTCCCACCGGCGCGGGCAAAGGAACGGCCGCGGCCGCCATCGGTCGCTCGGGCTACATTCCATTCGATATCCGAAAAGGATGCTTTGCTCATAGCTTTACCGAGTCGTTGATTCCTCTGAACCTTTCTCAATTTTCCAAAACATTGATCGAGTCCGAGTTATTCGGCCATAAAAAAGGCGCTTTTACCGGCGCGGTGACCGATTATACGGGGGTTTTGGCACGTTGCAGGCCTTTTGGATCCATCTTCTTGGACGAGATCGGAGAAGTGGATGAGACGGTTCAAATCAAATTGTTACAGGTGATTCAGGAACGCACGTTCACGCCGGTGGGAAGCCATCTGGCAGAGCGGTTTTCGGGGCGGGTCATTGCCGCCACCAATCGACCCCTGGGTTTGATTCGCTCCAAAAAAATTCTTAGAGATGACTTTTTTTATCGTCTTTGCTCGGATGTCATCGAGGTGCCAAGCCTGGCGCAGCGGATCAAACAAGACCCCCAGGAGTTAAAAGATTTGTTGGCTCACACGGTCACCCGGATTCTGGGAAAATCTTCTCCTGCACTAACCAATGAGCTGTATGACGCGATATCATGTCAACCGGGCCTGGCATACGACTGGCCCGGCAACGTCAGAGAACTGGAGCAGTGTGTGCGTCGAATCCTGATCAACCAACGCTACACACCGGATTCCTTGCCCGAGGATAACCCAACGCCATTTTTACAGGCAGTGAAGGCAGGAGAACTGGATGCCCAAAGTCTTCTATCCGGGTATTGCTTTACGCTTTACCGCAGATGGGGCACCTATGAAGCCGTGGCCAAACAATCCCGGCTGGATCGGCGCACCGCAAAAAAATACATCCAGGAGGGAAAAGAAATATTCGGCCCATAGGGGTCGCACCCACCCCTTTCAAGGTATTCAATAAATCGATCCAAATGCGATTGCCCTGAATGGTCACGGCCTGCGTCCCGGAGAATCTGCTGTAGACAAAAAAAGGGCAGGTGGCGCCTGCCCTTACAATGGGGAATCATGGCGGGTTGTTGTTTCTTTTGGCGACTCGTCCGCCGGTGGTTCCGGGAAGTCGAAGGCGCGGTCCTTGTTTACCGGCGGAAAATCAAAATCAACCCGGCGGGCGCCATCTGGACCGCGGCCATCCCGGTCGTATTTGCCTGAGAGCAGACCACCGGCCATAGGGCTCCAGACCATCAGGCCCAGGTCCTAGAAGGGTTACGCTGCTTTTCACGGGGCTGTCAATTATATTTACAGCCTGTAAAGTCAAACTGGTTTGTCGGTTGATCAGCCATGACGATTTGCCTACCTTATCAAAAAAACCTGCCCATTGAATTGTGGCAAACAACATTATTATAATAAATTTGTTATGCCACATGCATATCCCTCTGACCTATCTTCCTGTTTTTGAATTTTGGTCTAAAAATTGCTGCGTTACGGTTTCGATTACAACGAGGTTTTTCGATTCGGCTATTTTGTCCTGATTTATCGGAGAAAGGGCAAAAAAGCCAAAAGAAACATCAGCAGCCACCTTTTATGCGCAGTTAATTGATTAATGATGCTGTCCATCTTATTAAGGAAATGTATTCGTTCATTTGCGTCAATACTGGGACTGACATTACGGGCCAGGCGCACAAGAGAGATGCTGCTGGCGCTCATTCTTGCCACCCTCGTTATTATCGCTTTAAGCACTTACCTCGATTTTCGCTCAAGTCAAAACCTTCGCGATATTGCAAAGCATCAGTTTAACGCCGAACAGTTGGTTGTTGCCCGGCATATCAAATGGAACATTGAGCGTGAGCTTGAGGTTATCCGCAAAGAAATCGAGATGATCACGTCAATCCCACTTTCCAATTTTGATGATATTTTTAAAAAGCAGGATATGTTGGATAAAACACTGCAGCGAGTAATCAAGAACGGCATTTTCAGGATCAATGTCATTGAACCCGACACCAATAAGGTTTGCTCTTACGAATATTCACGGCAGTGGAAAACTCAGGATGTCACTCCAGATACCCTGCCCGATGGGATCCATGCTGTACTGGATAATCCGCAGAAAGTCTTTATCTCATATCCTTTCAAAAAAATTGGGGGCATCCATGTCATTATAGGGCGTTCATTTGATGGTTTCAGATGCCTTTTAACTGTGGAACTGGATGTGACGTGTTTTCTCAAACAGTTTTTAAAAAACACCCGTTCCGGTAAAACCGGTTACGCATGGGTGGTTTCACAGGACGGAATGTTTTTGGATCATCCGTTTACCGAATTTATCGGAGAAAATGTATTTACGGTCCGTAAAGAACGAAACCCCGATATTTCTTATAAATCAATTAATTTCATCCAGAAAAATCAGATGCTCAAAGGCCAGGAAGGCACGGGAACCTATCGTACGGGTTGGCACCGGGGAATTACAGGAGAAATTGAAAAACTCATTGCTTACAGCCCGATTGTCATATCCGATGATCCGGCCCAGAAATGGTCTGTGGCGGTAGTGGCCCCGGCTTCAGAGATTGATCAGTACATCAATAAAACCTATGTCTGGCGATCTCTTATTCAGTTCATTATTATGATGGTTGTTATTGTTGCAGGGACGACTATTCTGCTCAATGAAATGCGATGGACGCGGGAACTCGAACAGAAAGTTTCCGAGCGGACCCTATCTTTAAAGACATCGGAGGAAAAATATCGATCCCTGGTGGAAAGTGCCGAAGATTTCATTTACACGGTGAACCGTGATGGGCAATTTCAATCCATTAACAGTTTTACCGCCGGTTTTTTGGGGGGCAGACCGGAGGATTTTATCGGTAAGGGCATCGATCTGGTTTTTCATGAAGAGGCTTTTCAAAAAAATATCCAGATCCTAAAGATGGTATACCGGCATGGCAGAAGTATTCGGGACGAATTCAAATTGCAGATGGGGGACCATGAACTCTGGATCAGTGCCAACTTCATGCCCATTAGGGAAGAAACCGGTGGTGTGGGATCCGTATTGTGCATTGCCAGAGATGTGACCCATGAGAAGACTCTGGAGCGACAGCTGATCAACGCCGAGAAATTGGCCTCCATGGGAACACTGGCCGCCGGCGTGGCCCATGAAATCAACAATCCTTTAGGTGTGATGCTTGGATTTACCGATCTGTTGGTTCGTAAAACCGCAAAGGGCACCCAAGCCTATGATGATTTAAAGACCATAGAACGGCAGGGGATGCACTGCAAACAAATTGTGGAAAATCTACTGCGATTTGCCCGGTTTGGAGAGGGAAAGTCGGTAAAGGCGGATTTGAATGAAGAAATCAGAGAAATTGTTGCCATTGTCGCTCACACCCTTGAAATGGAGAATGTTGAACTTGACACAGTGCTGGCAGAAGGGATTCCCCTGGTCCAGGGAGATCCCCGGGAGTTGCAGCAGGTATTTCTTAACCTGATCAACAATGCGGCTTCGGCCATGAAAGGCGGGGGAACCCTTACCATACGATCGCGATGGGATTCCAAAAGCCAAAAGGCCGAGGTGCAAATTCAAGACACCGGCCATGGGATCACCCGGGAACATATGGACCGCATCTTCGAGCCTTTTTTTACCACCAAACCAGAAGGGGAAGGCACCGGACTGGGGCTCGCCGTTACCTATGGAATTGTTACCAAATATGGCGGCACCATCGATTGTGAGAGTATTTCCATGGATTCCGCATTGGCCGCACACAAAAAGAACGGTACGGTGTTTACCATTAAATTGCCGCTTTTTAAGGAGGGAAATCCGTGATGAACGGCAGGATATTGATTGTTGACGATGAAGCGGACATGCTGGTGCTTCTCTCCCGTATTATCAAAGAAGAAACAGATCATTATGTGATCACGGAAAACGATTCTCAGAAAGCGTTGACCCTATTTCGTCAGGGGCCTTTTGATCTGGTCATTCTTGATCTTAAAATGCCCAAAATCAGCGGTATGGAGTTTTTGGGGAAGATAAAGCAGATTCAACCGGATGTGTCCGTGGTCATTATTACGGCCTACGCCTCCATTGAAACTGCGGTGGACGCAATCCGGCAGGGGGCTTTTGAATATATCACAAAGCCGTTCCAGAGGGAACGAATACTGCTGACCATTGACAAGGTCATGCAATGGCGGAATATCGTTTCCGAGAACATTGCATTGAGGGAAGCCCTGGCTAAAAAAGAGATCATGTCTCCCATTATCGGATCTTCACCTGTCATAAAGACGCTGATCGACAATATCAAGCAGGTGGCTCCCACCACAGCCACCGTTCTGATCACAGGAGAAAGCGGCACCGGAAAGGAGCTGGCTGCCCGGGCCGTCTATCGGTTCAGTTTGCGAAAAGAAAAACCTTTTATTACCGTCAATTGCACCGCTATTTCCGAAAATGTGATTGAAAGCGAATTGTTCGGCCATGTTAAAGGAGCGTTTACCGGTGCCTGGAAGGAGAAAAAGGGATTGGTGGAGATGGCCGACGGCGGGACCCTTTTTCTGGATGAAATCGGTGACCTGAATTTGGGAATGCAAACCAAACTGCTGCGTCTCTTACAGGAAGGCGAGTACAAACCCGTCGGCAGCACCCGGACCATGAAAGCCGATATCCGTTTTATTGCCGCCACCAACCACCATCTTGATGCCGATATTCGAAACGGAGGGTTTCGAGAAGATCTGTTTTATCGTCTCAATGTCATTCGCATAGAAATGCCCGGTTTAAACCAACGGCGGGAAGATATCCCTTTGCTGGCGTTTCATTTCCTAAAAAAATATGCCTTGTTGTATCAAAAATCCATCTCCAACATATCTCAAAACGCCTTGAAAGCCTTGTCGTCATACGATTTTTCAGGCAATGTTCGTGAACTGGAAAACATGATCGAACGCGGTGTTATTTTTTGCCGGACCGATTGCTTAGATATGAAAGACATCTTCACCGAAGGCAACGGCGGAATTACCAATGTCTCGGATGAACCGATCCCGGATATCTATAACATGCCCCTTCGTGAAGCCAGGGATGCTTACATGAACCATTTCTACCGTCGGTACATTCAGTTACTGCTCCAGCGCAGCAACGGGAATATCAGTCGGGCGGCGGAAACCGCCGGTATCCAGCGGCAATATCTTCATCGGCTGATAAAGGATGTCGGACTTGAAACGGAAACCCTGAAAACAAGGACCTGTAGTGTTTAATGCTAGATGCGTCATAATCCTAGTTTTCTCAGTGCATCGTCAAGCTGAAGAATACCCACGGGAAAATTGTTTTTTACCACGACGATACGGTTGGCATTATACAACAGCATCCGTTTGACGGCATTTGTCAGCTTCTCCTCAGGGTCGACTGAAAATTTGAGTGAAACTTCTCCCGTGTATGGCCGCATGATGGATTTAACTTTATGGGGTTCTAATCGTGCCTCCATTTTCTCTCACCTGTTTAATCATAAGACCAACATCACGACTACCTATTATCAGAAGAATTCTGCGATCTTTGGAATGATTTCCCAGCAAAAACAATGCCGAATTTGAAAAAATCCAGCCAAAACCCATTCACAGATAAAAAACAGTAAATTTAAAGCGTTATAAATTAATTTGATGAACCGCGCTGTCTTGGAATGAAAAAAAAAACAACGCTTGTCGATTGTGTCCACGGATGGTTTCAGTGCAACCGGTCATTGTCACCTGTTTGTGTACACTTGTCGCTTCAAGCACATCATGCAAGATTTTCAATGAGACCCGTTCAGCACTTTTTTTGTTTAAATTTTTTTAAAATACATATGGTTAAAAGATTGTCCCTTTGGAAAGGACACCAACCGAAAGGCTGGCACATATTTTGAGTTGCTGAGCATTAGAGCAGCATTAGACATGTAAACGTGATCAACAAACAACCGCCAAAATCCAGGGCCGCTTGCGGTCTTCTCATCGTAAAAACGGGGAAAAGATTATAATCATTAACACCAAGGATTAGGAGGAGCTGATGGAATGGCAAATGTGGTTCACGATGATAAGTGTGGGGTTAATGTTTGTTATGTTGGCAAAAACACGCATACCTCCGGAATGGATTTGTCTGGGGACCCTAGTTCTGCTCTTGGCGACGGGAATCCTTACCGATAAGGAAGCCGTGGCCGGTGCCTCCAATCGAGGAATGCTCACGGTTGCAATCCTGTTTATTGTGGCAGGCGCCTTTCAAGAGACCGGGGCGATTCAAATGCTCACGTTTCTGTTGTCGCCCCGGATAAAAAAAATGCCGGTTGCGTTGCTGCGCATGATGGTACCGGTCACGGTGTTGAGTGCCTTTCTCAACAACACCCCTGTGGTGGCCATTTTTATTCCGGCGGTAAAAGCCTGGGCCAAAAAGATAAAAGTACCCGTATCCAAACTGATGATCCCCTTAAGCTATTCCGCAGTCTTCGGCGGCACCTGTACCCTCATCGGAACCTCCACAAACCTGGTGGTGAGCGGCATCATCGAAAAGGATATGGGCGTGCAAATCGGCCTATTCGAGATCGCGAAAGCCGGTCTGCCTTTTGCGTTGTTGATGTTTGCCATCGTCACGATCATGAGCATACTGCTTCTTCCGGACCGTTCATCGGCCATCGAACAGATGGGCGATCCGAAACAGTATACGATGGAAATGATCGTCAATCCAGGAAGTGTTCTCATTGGGAAAACCATTCAGCAGGCTGAATTGACCGAGGAAAATGACATCAACCTTCTGGAAATCATTCGCGACAGAGAAAGTATTCCCGCGACGGATTATTCCATGAAGCTGATGGAAGATGATCGTTTGGTGTTCGGCGGGGTATTGGGGATGATCTCCGAAGTGCAAAAAATCAAGGGACTGGTACCGGTGATGGACCGGCTTTTTGAAATCGAGACCCCCCGCCCGGATCGATGCTTTGTGGAGGCGGTGGTGTCGAATTCCAACCGATTTATCGGCAGAAGTATTGTCGGGACGCATTTCAGGCATATATATGATGCCGTGGTGCTGGCCATATCCAGGGCCGGCAAACAGATACAAGGTTCATTGGACAGTATCAAGCTGGAAGAAGGGGACACCCTTCTCCTTGAAACCCATCCGCAGTTTTATCTGCGGAATAAAAATTCACAGGATTTTCACCTGATCAGCAGCTGGAGGAATCGGCGGCCCCCCGTTATAATAAGGCGATTTTATCCTGTGTCGTACTAGTGGGGATGATTTTTTGCGCCACCTATTTTAATATCGGCATGTTCAGGGCATCTGCCGTGCTGCCGCCATCCTTCTGATGACCCGTTGCATTACCTTTTCTCAGGCGTACAGAAGCGTTGACATGCAAGTCCTGCTGGTCATTATTGCCGCTTTCGGTATCGGGAAAGCCATGGAAAAGACAGGCGCGGCTGAATTTATCGCCACTCAAATGGTGGGCCTGGGCGGCGGCAGCCCGAAGATGGTGCTGTCCATGCTCTATATCACCACTTCCATCCTCACCGAAATGGTGACCAACAATGCGGCCGCTCTGATTTTGTGGCCCATTTCCCTGGCCATGGCCAATCAGATGGGGGTGAGCTGGATGCCCTTTGCCTTTGCCATCATGATGGGGGCATCGGCAAGCTTTGCAACGCCCATTGGATACCAGTGCAACATGATGGTTTTTGGCCCCGGTGGCTACCGGTTCAGCGATTTCTTAAAAATCGGTGTTCCCATGAATCTGATTGCCTGGGTTATCATGAGTTTTTTGATTCCCATTATGTGGCCGTTCTAAACAAAAACGGACGGGCCTTTGGGCCCGTTCGGTAAAAAAAAGATGCAACCTATCTTAAGGATTTGGTGGAGGAGGGTGACATGCAAGACACAAAAATTTTGTTCGTCGATGATGAGGTGGATTTCGCCAACAACATGAAAAAACTGTTGGAAAACAGGGGGCATTCCGTAACCGTGTTTCACAGTGGCGATAGCGCCATCGAGGAGCTGAAAAGCCGGGCGGCAACATATGATGTCATGGTTCTGGACCTGAAAATGCCCGGTATGAATGGGATGACGACCCTGAAAGAAATGAAGAAGCTTGACTTGTCTGTTCAGACGCTGGTCCTGACCGGTCATGGGGATATCAACACGGCATTGGAGCCATGAAATTGGGGGCCTACGATTATCTGACAAAGCCTTGTGAAATAGGGGAATTGGAGGAGAAGTTAAAAGAACTCTGGGAAAAAAACAGCGGGAAAAAGAACAACGGGAAGAAGCAATCCATGCTGGGTAGATTATTGAATAAGAAGTAAAACACAACCACCACCCGGAGCGATGAGGCGTCGTCAAATGAAATCTTCTAAGAAAAAGGCGGATATTGAACAGAAACAAGAATCTTACGGATATCTGTTCCGAAAATTTACCTTTCTCACGGTGGTGTGTTCCGTTGTCCCGTTACTGCTGGTCGGCTGGGGATTGAATGCCTATTATACATATTATTCAAAAAGCCGGACTATCGGTAATTTCAAAAACCAGGTGGAAAACCATCGTCGATTTGTAGAAGAATTCTTAAAAGAACAAAGCTCCAAGCTGAGATTGCTGACCTATACCCATTCAAAGGCGTTTTTGTTGGCTCCGGGTCACCTCCAGGTTGTTTTTGAGAACATGAACAGGGAATATCAATCCATTACGGATATTGGTGTGATTGACCATAACGGCCGTCATCTGGCCTATGTGGGACCGTATCCTCTCTTGGATAAAAATTATGCCGATGCCGAATGGTTCAAGGAGGTCATGACCAAGGGGCTTTACATCAGCGATATGTTTATGGGATTCCGACAGGAGCCGCACTTTATCATTGCCGTGAGCCGTCTGGAAGGCAACGAAGAATGGATTTTGCGGGCGACGGTGAATACGGATGTATTCCGTACCTTGGTGGAAAATGTGCGCATTGGTGAATCCGGCGAGGTGTATTTGGTGAATTCCCAGGGCATATACCAGACCAGTCCCCGGTTCGGGGGAAAAATCATGGAATCGTCTCCGGTTAAGATTGAAGATTTTACAGAATCGGTAAAGGTGACGATTTATAACGACAATCCCAACGGATCCGGCTTTTCCAACCAGATCGTGGGTAAGGCCTGGCTTGACCCGCCCGGATGGCTGCTGGTGATCAAGCAGGATTATTCGGAAGCATTTGCCGAAATTAATCACTCTCGGCGGACCAATTTGATATTTCTATTTATCTGCGCCATCAGCATTCTCATCATATCTCTATTTATCACCCGATATATGGTTGGCATCATCAGGCACCGGGATGAACGTGCAAATCAGTTAAATGCCCAACTGCTGCAAACCGGCAAACTGGCATCCATTGGAGAGCTTGCCGCCGGTGTGGCCCATGAAATCAACAACCCTCTTGCCATCATTTCCACGGAACGCCAAATTCTGATCGACCAGTTTCAAAATTCACATATTGACGACGAGGCGTTCAAAGACCAGTTTTCGACATCCATGGATCAGATCGCCATCCAATCCAAACGATGCAAACGAATTACCCAAAATTTACTTCGGTTCTCCAGACGGACCCATTCCATGATTGAAGATGTGGATCTTAATCAATTCATATTTGAAGTCGTGGACCTCATGGAAAGAGAGGCCAAATCCAGTGGTGTGAAATTTATTACGGATCTGGACGACCGCCTCCCTACCCTCCGGTCTGATGCGTCCCAGCTCCAGCAGGTGTTTTTAAATCTCATTACCAATGCCATCGATGCCCATGAAGGAAAGCCTTATGGATCGATTCGAATCTCCACGACATATGAGGAAGACCAAACCGGCGTCACGATCAAAGTGGCGGATACGGGATCCGGCATTTCAGATGAGGATTTGAATCGAATTTTTGATCCTTTTTTCACCAAGAAGCCTGTCGGCAAAGGAACAGGGCTGGGACTTTCCATTTGTCATACCATTATTCAAAATTTGGGAGGGAAAATTACGGTGAACAGCAAAAAAAATGAGGGCACCGAATTTGCTATTTTTCTTCCCCTGATCACGTCCTTACCAGAACCGGAAGACAATGGTGAAGAAACAGCATAGAACTTGTCATAATATAACAAAAGGAGACAACCATCATGATAGGAAGCAAAATATTATTTGTCGATGACGAAGTTGTTTTTGCCTCGAATATGGCCAAACTTCTAGAAAGCAGGGGCTATTGGGTAAAAGCGGTCAATACCGGTGACAGCGCCATCCAGGAGTTGGAAAAACAGGATTTTGATGTGGTGGTCCTGGATCTTAAAATGCCCGGTATGGACGGCATTACAACGTTAAAGGAAATTAAGAAATTGGATTTGTTTACACAGACCCTGATTTTAACCGGTCATGGTTCCATCGATACGGCACTGGAGGCCATCAAGCTGGGGGCGTACGACTACCTTACCAAACCCTGTGAAATTGAAGACCTGGTTGAAAAAATCGAGGGAGCCTGGGGTAAAAAAGATGAGCATGTAAAAAAAGAGTTAAATGAAAATATCCAAAAAATTGTGGAATCGCCAGCCTCTGTTTTTAATTTGTACCCGAAAAGAGAGAAAAATAAATGAAGTACTACGGCAATGAATCGGTATCATAGAATCTATTCTGGATCCTCTTTCTTATTTTTGTCGATAGTGAAAAAAACAAGAAAGAGGATCGTCATTTACGGATCGGTTTTGATGCAAACGTTCGAAAACCCACGGCTCAGGACAGTGTCGGGGACGGTGACGAAGCCAGATATTTTCAGACCCCTTTCCTAAGCCCTTTTTTCTCGCCCAGGTAACCGCCGGCTTCAGCCTGCTTGGCCTGTTGCGCCCAATACGCATCTTCCAGCGCCATCAATCGGTTGTACTCGTCGATCGACAGAAGGACGGACTTTTCTCTGCCTGATTTCCTGATGATCACCGGGTTGCGCTCGGCTTCGTCCAGATATTGGCCCAATTTTCTTTTAAACGCCGTTGCGGTGATGTCCATGATCATGTCCTTTTCGCTAAATGTTCAAAATGATCGATTCGTTATAGGCATCCTATTATGATGCGCTACAACGATTACAAACAGCAGCAATATCGAATGGCACTATGCATTGAACATCTTCGGGGGAATCCGATTCAGCTCCATCACGTTTCAAGCCATTGAAATTAGGTTGTTAACTGTAGTATGAATCGAGCTTGGCGCTTGATGGACAGGACCCGAAAGGTTGGGCGACCGTGTCGTAACGGCTTTTGGCGGTGAGCCAGCGATCGATAGGGTAAATAACTATAGCATTCAAAATGAAATTCATCCACACGGCCGACATCCATTTGGATAGCCCCCTGCACCGCCTGGAAACCTATGATGGCGCACCGGTCGAGGCGATCCGTCAGGCATCCCGCAGGCCCTGGAAAACCTCGTCGCCCTGGCCCTGGACGAGGCGGTCGACTTCGTTCTAATCGCCGGTGATCTGTTCGATAGCGACTGGCGGGATTACAACACCGGCCTCTACTTCATGGGACAGATGCGGCGCTTGGGCGAAGCCGGGATTGCCGTTTTCATCGTTGCCGGCAACCACGATGCCGCCGGGCGGATGACCCGCAGCCTGCCGTGCCCCTCCAATGTACACATCTTTTCTTCCGCCCGGCCGGAAACCCGGCAATTGGAGCCCTTGCGCGTGGCGATTCATGGCCAGAGCTTCGCCAAGGCGGCGGTGACGGACAACCTGGCCGTCAATTATCCCGAACCGGTGCCAGGATATTTCAATATCGGGCTGCTGCACACCAGCCTTACCGGCCGACAGGGGCATGAGAACTACGCCCCCTGCGCCCTGGACGATCTGGTCAACAAAGGCTATGACTACTGGGCCCTGGGGCATGTCCACCAGGCGGAAATCGTCGCGACCGATCCGCCGGTGGTTTTTCCCGGGTGTATTCAGGGCCGGCATATCCGCGAGGTGGGCGAAAAGGGCTGCATGGTGGTTGTGCGGGAGGCCGACGGCGCCCCGCAAATCACCCCCCAGGCACTCGATGTGATCCGTTGGGAGCATCTTGCCGTGGATCTGACGGGCGTGGAAACGCTTGACGATGGCCTGACGCGCTTCCGGCAACGCTTTCAGGAATGCCTGGAGGCCAACGATCCGCTGCCGGTCATCGCCCGCCTGACGCTGATCGGCCAGACCCACATGCATACGCGCATCACCGCGGATGTGGATCATCTCAAACAGTCCTTGCGCGCCGCAGCTTTGTCAGCCTTTGGTGAGCGGACCTGGATCGAAAAGGTGCGCATCAACACCCGGCCGGTTACCCAAACAGCCGTCGATGCCGGCCCCCTGCACGAGCTTGATCTTCTGGTGGCACGGCTCAAGGCCAGCCCGGAGGCGCTTTTGGACCTGGGGGCGGAGCTGACCCCGCTATTCCAGAAGCTGCCGGCGGCCTATCGGCAGGGGGAGGCCTGCATCCGACCGGATGATCCCGAAACCATCGCCGGGCTGGTGGCGCGGGCCCATGCCATGCTGCTGCAGCGGCTCAATCGCAAGGCCGGGCCAGCATGAAGATTCAATTGATCCGCCTTGCCGCCTATGGTCCCTTTACCGATGTCAGCATCGATCTCTCCACTGGAACCACGGCGTTTCATCTGCTCTACGGTCCCAACGAAGCCGGCAAAAGTTCTTCCTTGCGGGCCCTGCGTCACATGCTGTTCGGTATTCCCTTGCGGACGGCGGACAACTTTCTGCATGCCTATCCCAGCCTGCGCGTGGGCGCACGGCTGGTGCACAGCGATGGTCGTACGATCGAATTCGTGCGGCGCAAGGGCCAGACCAAAACCCTGCGTGACGGCGCCGATGGACAGGTCTTGGACGACGATGCCCTGACGCCTTTTCTTGGCGGGGTCACCCAGGATCTTTTCGAACAGATGTTTGCCATCGGACACGACGACCTCATTCGGGGCGGAGAGGAGATCGTCTCCGGCAAAGGCCGCGTCGGCGAAGCCTTGTTCGCTGCCGGCGCCGGGCTGGTGCGACTCCAGGCGGTGCAGCAGGAACTCGATCTGGCAAGTTCGGCGCTTTTCAAGCCCGGCGGTTCGACCCCTGCCATCAATCAGACCGTCACGGCCCTCAAGGAGACGCAAACCAGGCAGAAAGCGGCTGTATTGCCGGCCGCGACCTGGCAGGTTCACGACCAGCGCCTGCGCCAGGCCCGGGAAAGGATCGCAGAGGTCCTGGCATCCATGGCGGCGGACAAACAGCGACAGGCCCGCCTGACACGCATCCGCGACGCCTTGCCGCTGATCGCCCGCCGCAAGGAGATCCTGGCCGAGCTGGCGCCGTTTTCCGGTGTCCCCGAACTGTCGGCTGATTTCGCTGACCGGCGGCGGGAGGCCGAAAACCAGCGGCGCGCGGCCATGGAGGAATTGGCCCGCTTGCAGGCCCGTCTGGAGCGGGTTGACCGGGAGATGGCGGGCCTAACGGTCCCGGAAGCGCTTCTGGAGCAATCGGCGGCCATCGAAGCCCTGCAACACGAATTGGGCAGCTTCCGCAAGGCCCGCAACGACCGGCCTGGGCTGGAGGGGCGCATGCGTACGCTCGCGCACCAAGCCACCGAGATTCTTTCCGCCTCGGTTCCCGGTCAATCCGTGCCGTCCGAGTCCCTGCGGGATCTGCCGCCGGCCGCCGTCGCCGAGATCCAGAACCTGGGAAATGCCTTTGAACGCATGACCGCCGCGCGGGAACAGACCGCCATCCGCCGGCAACGTCTGGAGACGCGCTGGCACGCCTGCGTGAGGCTCGCCGCAG
>NZ_BBCC01000051.1 GCF_001311845.1 Desulfosarcina cetonica JCM 12296
CGGGCAGCTGGCGGTAGTTTCGGCCGTGGCCGGCCCCATGCGATGCTGGAAGCCGGACAGGGCCTGCTGGAGAATCGGGTCGTCGATGGCCGTGCGCGCGTTGGCGACGTATCGGTCGGTGGTGTAGGTAGCCATGGGGGTCTCCTTAGGGGGCCAGGATCTGGGCGATGTGCCGGACCTGAACGGCATGGTTGTGGCGCGAGAGGTAGCCCTCGATGTTCATCAGGCAGACCATGTCGCAGCCGACCACGGTCTGGGCGCCCGTGGCGAGGATATTGGCGACCTTCTCGGCGACCATGGCCGTGGAGATGTCCGGGTATTTCACCGCGAAAGTGCCGCCGAATCCGCAGCAGCGGTCGGAATCAATCATTTCCACCAATTCCAGGCCGTGCACGCCGGCCAAAAGCTGGCGCGGCTGATGGCGCACGCCGAGGGTGCGCACGAGGTGGCAGGAGTCGTGATAGGTGACCCGTCCCGGCCAGCGGGCCCCCAGATCGGTCACGCCCAGGACGTCCACGAGGAATTCGGTCAGTTCGAAGGTCTTGGCGGCCACGGCCGCGGCCCGCGTCCGCCAGGCCGGTTCATCGGCAAACAGCTCGGCGTAGTGATGGCGCACCATGGCCACGCAGGAGCCCGACGGACAGACGATGCAGGGTGCATCTTCGAAGATTTCGATGAAGTGCCGGGCCGCCTGGCGGGCCGCGTCCCGGTAACCGGCATTGAAGGCCGGCTGGCCGCAGCAGGTCTGGCCGTCGGGGTAGTCCACGACGATGGCCAGGCGTTCGAAGATCCGCAGCATCGCCTCGGCCACTTCCGGATAGATGCTGTCGACGACGCATTGGATGAACAGGCTGACCCGTTGGGGGCTTTGAGAAATTGCTTTTGGCATGGCGCCATCCTTTTCGGCAACGCTGTCGATCAATGGATCAACAATGCCGGCAGCGTGGTTAACAGGGACGGAAAGAGGATGCAGAGCACGATGGCCAGTACCTGAAGGGCCACGAAGGGCAGGACGCCGCGGTAGATATCCGTGGTCGCGACCTCGGGCGGCGTGATGCCCTTCAGGTAGAAGATCGAGTAGGCGAATGGCGGCGTGAGGAACGAGATCTGCAGGTTGACCATCACCAGAACGGCGAACCAGATCGGATCGAATCCCATTTCCGCGGCGATGGGCGTGATCAATGGCACGACGATAAAGAGAATTCCCATCCAGTCGATGAACATGCCCAGCAGTACCAGAAGCAGCATGATCACCGCCAGTACCCCCCATTTGCCGAAGGGCAGGCCCAGGAAAAGCTGACTGATCACATCGTCGCCGCCGATGGAGACAAATACCGTGGAGAAGAAGGACGCGCCCACGGCGATCATCATGATCATGCTGGTGATGGAAATCGTCTCGAAGGCGGCTCCCTTGAGGGTTTTGAAGTTGAGCTGCCCATAACCGGCGGCCAGGATCATGCTGGTGATCACGCCCACGGCAGCCGCCTCGGTCACGGCGGCGATCCCCAGGAAGATGCTTCCCAAAACGGCCATGATCAACAGCGCCGGCGGCAGCACCGAGGTGAGCAGCATGCGCATCTTCTGTCCCAAGGGGATGTCGCGCTCAGTCTTGGGCATGGGCGGGCCGTCCTGGGGGCGCAGGTAGCAGCGTACGCCGATATAGGCCATGTAGAGCAGGCTGAGCAGCACCCCCGGCACCACGGTGCCGAGAAAAAGCTTGCCCACGGAGATGCGCGCGATGGGCCCGTAAATCACGATCATGACGCTGGGCGGAATCAGGATGCCCAGGGTTCCGCCGGCGCAGATGCTGCCGCAGGCCAGGGAGCGGTCATACTTGTGTTTGAGCATGGAGGGCAGGGCCATCAAGCCGATGGTCACCTCCGAGGCGCCGACGACTCCGGTGGTGGCGGCAAAAAGCGCCGAGATGGCGATGGTGCTGATGCCCAGGCCGCCCCGGATGCCGCCCCATAAAAGGTGCAGGGCGTTGAACAGGCGTTTGGCCACGCCGGAACGTTCCATAAACACGCCCATGAAGAGAAAGAGCGGCACGGCCAAAAGGGTGTAGTTCTTCATCAAGTCGTAGAGACGGGTGATGAAGAGGTTGAAGATCTGGGGGCCGCTGTCGATCCAGCCGAACACCATGGCCACACCGCCGAGCACGAAGGCCGTGGGATAACCGAGAAAGATCCCGATGAACAGGGTGACAAACATCAACAAAACCATCAGTTCGGGACTCATGGGATCATTCTCCTTTGATGGCCACGTGCAGGCGGCGCACCAATTCGGCCGCTCCCTGCAGAAAGAGCAGGCAGACGCCCGCCAGCATGACGGCCTTGAAGGGGTAGATCAACGGCTGCCAGTAGCCCTGCATGGAACGCTCCTGCATCTGGAACGAGAAATGGACATACGGGACCAGATAGATGATGATGCCCAGCCACAGGGGCAGGAAGAAAATCAGATAGAATACCGAATCGATGATCGCCCGGACCCGTGGCCGGAAGCGGTTGTAGAAGATATCGATGCGCACCTGGCGGCCATTTTTCAGGGTAAAGGCCTCACCCAGGAGAAAATAGGTGCCGCCGAGCATGTAGCTCAGGTCGAAGGACCATTTGGTCGGGCTGTTGAACAGATAGCGGGCGACGACCTCATAGCCCAGCACGGCGGTCAGCGCGACCACCAGGTAGATCGCGATGCTGGCGGTGATCTCGCTGAGCCGGTCGATCGCGCGGCAAAAAGTTTCCAGGGCTTTCATCAAGATGCTCCGATAAAACCGATGGGTTTGTAAAAGGCCCGATCAAAATACGATCGGGCCTTTTTGCGAATCCGTCGAAAGTGGCGATGCAGATGGGGATTCCCAGGCGGCACGAGCCCTATTTTACGGCGGGGGTCATCATGTCCGTGTACTGGTTATAGCCGGTTCTGAACTTGCGCTGGGACGCGAGTACCTTGGCGAAAAAGGGATCGTCGGCGGCCTTTTTGTCCAAAAGGGCGGTGGCCTTGACCTGCAGGGCCTTCTGGATCGCCGGATCGAGGTATTCGATCTGGATGCCCTTTTCCTTGAAGAACGCCAGGGCCTTTATATCCTCATTGATGCAGTGGGTCAGCACGCGCAGGGTGGTCGCTTGGGCGGCCTCCTTGACGATCGCCTTCAGGTCGTCGGGCAGTTTCTCCCAGGAGCGCTTGTTGATGGTCACGTCGAGCAGGGTGCTGGGTTGGTGGATCCCGGGCACCAGCAGGTACTTGGCGGTTTCGTGAAAGGCCAGATCCTTGTCCATGGAGGGAATGCTGAACTCACCCGCGTCCAGAACGTTGCGCTGCAGGGCCTCGTAAATCTCACCGGCCGGCAGCATCACCACGGCGGCGCCGGCTTCGGTCAGAATTTCACCCCAGTAGCCCGAGGTCCTGAATTTCAAGCCCTTGAAATCGTCCATGGAGCGAATCGGCTTGTTGGACCAGGCCAGGTTCTCCGAGGGCAGGATGCCGCAGACCGTGGCGTAGCCCAGGTTGTATTGGGCGTAGAGTTCCTGATAGAGATCCTTGCCCTCATCTTCGTAAAACCAGGTCAGGTACGGGATGACGTTCATACCGAAGGGAATGTAGCCGAACAGGGGCGAGGCCTTGAGTTTGCCCATCTGGTAGGCCGGTGAACTGTGGGCCATGTCGATACTGCCGGACTGGACGCCGTCCATGACTTCCAGCGCGCCCATGAGAACGCCGGCGGCGTAGGTTTTGACGGTCAGCCGACCACCGCTCATGGCGGTAACCGAATCGGCGAACTGCTCGGCGGCCGCCTCCAGGATGGTCCCCTGGGGCCACGAGGTGGCCATTTTCCAGCGAGTGGTGCCGGCGCTGCATACCGTCGTCAGGCCGAAAACCAGCAACACGGTGAATCCCAACCGAAACATGCGTGCCTTTTTCATTGATCCTGCTCTCCTCTCTTACGAATCCGTCTGAAATGCGACTTCTAAGGAAGTGACCCGAAATTCGGGTCACTTCGTGAACACGGATATTTCCCCGCAAGGGGTAAACTGCTTTTTACGAGTCCATCAATCCTTGGTCGGACCACGGATAGCAAGAAACCACAAAATCGTCAAGAACAGCTTTGGGTTCTCGGGATGCATTTTGAGTATTATTTAATTATATGAAATTAATTATAATTTTATTTTAATAAAAATGGTCGAAAGGATCGGGTTGCCAAATGCGCGGATCTGAACTATACGGAATTGTAAATAAACTGTGCGAAGCATGTTGTGGTTTTACCAAGGTGGGAGGCCTGGTGCGGTTGTTATTCAGATCGCGCTGCCGCCACCGAATACAGGGATTTTTGCATAGTCGGCCGGGCATGGACAGATGAACAGAGATATTTACCAACGCGTCAAACCGAGCACCGTATCCCAGAAGATCGTCCAGCAAATCAAGGATTTGATCAAGGATGGCAAGTTGAAGCCCGGCGAGCAGCTTCCCCCCGAACGGGCGTTCGCGGAGCTTTTGGGCGTCGGACGGCCCTCCCTGCGCCAGGCGCTCAATACCCTTGAAACGCTGGGGTTTCTGGAAATCCGGAAGCGCCAGGGCGTTTTCGTCAAGAACGTCACCGGCGTGATCGTTGCCGATCCCCTGCGGCTGATTCTCAAGGAAGACAAACGGGTGCTGCCCCAGTTGTATGAAATCCGCAAGGATGTCGAGCTCTCCGCCGCTTTTCTGGCGGCATCCCGCCGGACCGAGGCGGATTTGGTGGCTATCGAGACGCCGATCTTAAGGATGGAAAGCGATGCTCAGCACGGCAGCTTCACCATTACCGACGACCTGTCGGTGCATCTGTCGATTGCCGGGGCCACGCATAATTTTTTGCGTGTCCATCTGCTTCAATACATCTTCGATCTGTCCAGCGATATTCTGAGCAGCGTGCTTGACGGTCTTAGCGAGGATCCGGCCCATATGCCCCTGTTGTGTCGCCACCACCGGCAGATTTTCGAAGCCATTGCGGCGGGTGATCCCGACCGGGCCCGCGCCACCATGCAAGCGCATTTGGCATGGGTGGAGCAGCATTGGCTGCAGCTGATTGAAGACTCCGGCTAGTGGATTCGGCTGCGTATTTTAACGGCCAGATAGCCATCCATCATCAGATGGATGAGGTGATGCAGCACACATACCAGAAGGGCCGATCCATAACCGGGAAACAGCGTGACCTGGAGCATCACCGACAGCGGCAGGGTTTTTTGGGCGCCCATGAAAATGACCGCCTCGCGGCGTCCCGGACCGATTGCCAACATCCGACAAATGCCGAAGGCCATTACCAACAAGATGGCGTGAAAGACGATTGCCAGGGGAACGATCAAAAGGGCGATGCCTGCCTGTTCGACCAGCACCTGGCGGGCCGCGCCAAGGGAGATGAAGACGATCAGCAGCACGATGGCCTGGTTGATCATGCCCAGCTGTCTTTTTCGCTGGGGCGGGATGGAGGGCAAACGGTGCTTGATGCCCATGCCGACCCCCAGGGGCAGGAGAACCAGCACCAGCAGTTTGATGAAAACGGCCCGCTGGTCGATGGTCAGGGAAGCATCCAGCTGCAGGGAATGCAACAGCAGCGGCAGGGTCAGCGGGATGGAGACGATGGCCGCGCAGTTGGAGAGGATGGTCACAAACAGGGCGTGGGCGATGTTCCCGCCAGCCTGGCCGGTCATGACCACCCCGCTGGAAAGGGTCGTGGGCATGGCGGCCACCAGCACGATTCCCAGAGCCACGCCGGTCTCCATGGGCAGGCGGACCAAACCGGCCGCCACCAATGGGGCCGCGACAAGAATCAGCACCAGGCGGCCAGCGTGGCGCGGACATCCCGGATGCCGGCCCGAATCTGGTCGATCTCGATGATCAGGCCGGAGAAGAGGAAAATCACGACGATCAGCACCGAGGGGCCATGGTGGTTTTTCAGCAGGATGCCGGTGCGCGCCAGGTTGAGCGTGCCGTCCAGCAGTACTCCGGCAAACACCAGGGCCAGGCCGATGAAAAACCAATGCCGTTTGATCGTTTTCACGAATTCAGCCGTAGCGAGGGGCATGGGTTGGAAAATCCGTTTTGATGGTGTTGCGCCGACGGCCGTCGCTGCTTGCCTCGGCGTGGCGATTCAATCCGCTTTCAACGATGGAAGAAGCATTCTTGACGCACTCGTTAAAAGTCGCATTTCCGACGGATTCGTAAGAAGCCCGAGATCAAGGCTTGCGAATCCTGAGGAATGAGGCGTACTTAGCGTACTCCGCAATGACGAAGGATACGCGTAACGCCGATATCGGGCTTCTTACGAATCCGTCATTCTTTGTTCAATCTGGTTATGGACTATGGGCTGCCTCCGCCTTTGTCAAGGCCAATTCCGGGGGCCAACAGGGTAACCGCATTTGGCTTATTGTTACTCTTTTTCACGGTGGTGACCTGTAAGAATGTCAAATGTCCAATGAAAAATGCCAAATGGTGGTATTCGGACCGTTTATAATCGATATCAGCCTTCAATTGACAATCGATATCAGCCTTCAATTGACATTTTGATTTTGGCATTTGGCATTGATTGATTCCAAATACTGGGTTCTGATCACACCAACAACAAGGATGAAATCCAAATGCATTTGCCCTGCGAGGGAGGGGCCCGGATGGAATCCCCTTGACTTGATCGCCGCGAATATTATACTAACCGGAATAAAACCAGCGCGTGCCACGAAGGTGCGGCAAAATCGGACAATCTATAGCGTTTGAAAGGCCACGAAGGCATCCACAGGAGTTTCTCCTGTTGGACCCGTGGCCTTTTTCTGTTCAGGACGCCCGTCGAAGGAAATGGGCACGCGGATCGGACATGCCAGCAGAAAAGAATAGAAACGTGAGAAAACGGGTTTGTGTCATCGACGGGCAGGGAGGCGGTATCGGATCAACGGTGATCAAATATATCAAGGCGGCCTACGGAGAAAAGATCGAACTGATCGCGCTGGGGACCAATGCCATCGCCGCGTCACAGATGTTGCGGGCCGGTGCCAACAAATGCGCCTCGGGCGAGAACGCCATTTGCCATACAACGGCGCAGGCGGACTGTATCGTCGGGCCGGTGACGATCACCTGGGCCAATGCCATGCTCGGCGAGGTGACCCCCAAAATGGCCGCAGCGGTTTCAAGCAGTACGGCGTTCAAACTGCTTTTGCCCCTTTACCAGGAGAACGCCGAGATCGTCGGGGTCGTGGCCGAACCGTTGCCCCATCTGGTTCAGACCCTGGTGGAAAAACGTTTACAGGAGGTGCTCGATCATGTGTGAAGCCAACGCTTATCTGTTCAAGAATGGAGAAGAGACCCTGTTGATGAAGTCGGTGGATCTGGTGGAGCCCGAGCCGGACGGCACCTTCCGTCTGGTGGGCATCTTTGGCGACCAGATCGTCGTCAAGGGGAAGATCAAGCGCATGAATCTGGTGGATCACCGGATTTTGTTTGAGGAGTAGACGTCGCGGCCCCCACGGAAAAAAGATCAAATTTTTCCGTGAAGGCCGTGATGATTCCAATGCCTGTCTGGATTAGCCCATGACAGCCTACCCTTTCACGAACTTCGGGTACGGCCAGCAGACCACTCCGCCATCCATGTAGCTCACGTTGGCGTAGCCGGCGCCGGTCAGCATGCGCTCGGCCTCATAGCCGCGTAGCGATATCTTGCAGAAGGCCACGATCTCCTTGTCCTTGGGCAGCTGGTCCAATGATTCGCGCAGTTTGCCCAGGGGAATCAGCTTGACCCGCGGATCCTCGATGCGCATCTCCTCGAATTCCTGGGGCGAACGCACGTCAAGAAAGATGAAGTCGTCGCCATTGTCGATCTTGGCCTTGACCTCGATGGGGGTATAGGACTTGCCCAACCCATTGAGTTTGTTTTCGGCGATGTTGGCCGCCGTAATGATGTTGTCCATGGCCGGTGAAAAGGGCGGCGCATAGGCCAGGTCGTACTGGGCGATATCGGTTACCGGGCCGCCGGAGGCGATATTGCTCACCGCCACTTCCATGCGCTTGGCCACATCGCCCGGCCCCACGATCTGCGCACCCAGGAGTTTCCGGGTGGCGCGGTCGACGATGAACTTGATGATGATCAGTTTGGCTTCCTTGAGAAAGTGAGCCTTGTCCGGTGACGGGTTGAGCACCGTGACGGTGTCGTAGCCCAAATCGGCGGCCATTTTTTCGGTCAGGCCGGTACGGGCCACGTTGATGTTGAAGAGCTTGCAGATGGCGGTTCCGCAGACGCCGTTGAAATGGGAATCGATGCCGCAGATGTTGTCGGCGATGACGCGGCCGTGTTTGTTGGCGGTGGAGCCCATGGGCGCGTAGATGGGCTTGCCGGTCACCCGATTGATGTTTTCCGCGCAGTCGCCGCCGGCATAGATGTCCGGGTCCGAGGTGCGCAGGTGGGCATCGACCTTGATGGCACCGGTCTCGCCGATTTCCAATCCCATATCCTTGGCCAGTTGGATGCTGGGCCGCACGCCCACTGAAATCAGGACCATGTCCGCCGGATATTCGCCCTTGTCGGTGGCCACGCTTTTGACGTTTCCACGGTCGTCGCCGTTGATCTTGAGTACCCGCTCACTCAACTTGAGGGGAATTCCGTTGGCGGCGAACTCCTTGTGAACATGATAGGCGATTTCCGGGTCGAGCAACTGTCCCATCACCTTGTCGAGCATTTCGATGACGGTGATCTCCATGCCTTGCTTCTTAAAGGCCTCGGTGACCTCGATGCCGATCAGGCCGCCCCCGATAATGACGGCTTTCTTGCCTTTCAAGGATCCGCTTTCGTTACGGATCTTGCGGGCATCCTCGACGGTTTGCAGAAAATTGACCCCGTTGAGATCCGTGCCCTCGATGGGCGGCACCTGGGTATTGCTGCCGACGGCAAGAACCAGTTTGTCGTAGGGAATCTCGATGTTGGCTCCGGAGAGGATATTGATGGCCTTGATGCATTTGTTTTCCCGCTCAACACTTTTGACCAGGGTATGGTTTTTAACCTCGATGCCCTTGACCTTATCAAAATAGAAGGTGTCACGGACCACGCCGGTGGGGGTGGCCATCAGCTCATTGTGACTCTCCACTTCACCGGAAATATAAAAGGGCAGTCCGCAACCGGCATAGGAGAGCAATTCGCCCTTTTCGATGATGGTCACTTCGGCCTCGGGATTCAGGCGTTTGATTCGCGAGGCGGCCTTGGGGCCACAGGCCACGCCGCCGATAACGACGATTTTCTGATTGTTTTGCATGTCAATCCTTTCTTGAACGATGCGATAAAAAAGGTTGGATAAACGATCTTGTGTCGGATCATAGAAAATCCGAAAATCTAAACAAAAGGCATGCCACACATAAAAAAAACAAATAAGCAGGAGCGCTGTGTGCGCTTCCACCAGCAATTCTCAGATTCTCCATAAAAAATCAAGGTCGGAATCCATGTTTGGCCATTGAGCGGCCAGGTTGGGGTGTGGCGGGCGCGGTGGCAGTGGCGCACGACGACGATTGTCGGAAGCACTACGGTTGCACTTGTGAGACGCTGAAAGGGGGGCGATGATCCGAAAAAAAACTTCTTCGCCCATTCCCGCCGGTCCGTCGCATGATGGCCGGGTGGGGGCTCACCGCAAGGCCCCTTTGCGATTCGGAAGTTTCGCGCCTAAGCCATCACGGCCGGCGTTGCCTTTGGCGCTTTGCATGCTTTCTCCCAACGGTGGCACGGACGATGCTTTTCGTTTTTGGGTCATTATCCTGAACGGTCGGGGGATGCCATTTTTACACGTTTTTCACGAAAGGATATTTTTCATGCATGTGGGTAATCTGTACGCAACTCAGAAAAAACGGTGATCTCTTTTGAATTTTTTCCTCCCCGGGATGAGAAGGCTGCCGGTACATTCGACACCGTCGTCGACACGCTGGCCCAACTGGCACCGGATTACATGTCGATCACTTTCGGCGCGGGCGGATCGACCCGGGAGGGGTCCTATCAGGCCGTCAACAAACTGCTGGTGGAGAAGAAAATCCCCACCGTCGCCTATCTCGCCGGGTTTGGCCTTGCACCGGATGAAATCAGACGGGAACTGGACCGCTACCGGGAGCTTGGTGTCGAGACCGTTTTCGTCATTCGGGGCGACAAACCCAGGACCCCAATTTTAAACCCCATCCCGAAAGTTTTTCGTACGCGTCGGAAATGATTACATTCATCAAACGCCATTACGACTTCTGCCTCGGCTGCGCCGGATATCCCGAGGGGCATATCCAGGCCCAGAGCCTGGAGGCGGATATCGGTTTTCTCAAACAAAAGCAGGACAACGGTGCCGAATATGTCGTCACCCAGTATTGTTATGATAATGACGTTTTTTTCCGCTATGTGGAGAAATGCCGGTCGGCGGGTGTGTCGATCCCCATCATTCCGGGGATCATGCCGGTCTATACCCTCAAGCTGACCCAGATGCTGTCCAAAATCTGCGGGACGACCATCACCGATGAAATGCAGCGCGGGCTGGATCAACTGGACGCGACGGACAAAGATGCGGTAATCGATTTTGGAGTGGATTTTGCGGTCGAACAGTGCCGCGGGCTACTGAAAAAGGGGGTTGCCGGATTGCATTTCTATACGATGGATCGCAGTCGTTCCACCAAGGCGATCCTCACGCACCTTCGCGAGGAGAATCTGATTTAGCGATATCCTGATTAGCAGATCCGCTTGCCAGAAAAAACGGGATGACCTGTGGCCACACGAATCCGCCACCGGTCATAGCGCCGACTGGACCGGCCAGGGTCATCCCTGAACGAATTGTCTATCACGCGTGGTCGTTTGTTTTTCGCCGACTCTTTTCCCGGCGGCAAATCCATCCCACCGTGCTGACATAGGTGAACCCCTCACAGATCACCTGTCGTCGGTCCATACCGGTCCGTTTATTTGCCGTAGATGCCTTTCTGGCATTGCCAAGGATACGTTTTTCTTCTTTTTGATGCTGCTGGCTAAGCATAAGACACCTCCATCGGTTTGGAGTGAATGGAGCGATCTACATTGGCTAAGAAAGAAGACGGGCGGTTTGACGCGCTGAACAGCATTTCAAAATCAAATGTGAACAATCAACCCATGTAGAGCCTTCATACTAACAACAGCGGTTGGTTGTTGGCAAGATTTAAATCATATCCGTCGACGTTATCAGGTGGGATCATCCGGCTTTTTTTTGGGAGTGGATGGGACGGTGTCGCCAAAAGTGTTGAATACGGACCGAAACGGATTGATTTCAAGAAACTGTTTTTGGGTCGCCTCGGACATGTTGAATCCCATTTCCAGCCATTGACGGAATTGGCTGTCCATCGATTTCTTGTGGTTGATAAAATTTTCGAAAACCAGGGAAAGATACTTTTCGAAAAACTCGCCGAGCAGGTTGTCGCCATAGCGGATGATCAGGTGCAGAAAGGGTACCGGCAGCAAGGCGTTATTCTTTTTTGCTTCTTCCAGAACGATCTGGGTGAGGATAAAAGCCGTGACGTCCTCTTTTGTATTGGCATCCAGTATACTCACCAAGCGTCCTTTACGGATATAGTCGGCCACGTCGCCAAGGGTGACGTAAACGCTCTTTTCCGTGTCGTACAAGCGGCGGTTGGCATATTTTTTCAGTACTACCGGCTGTTCCATGGGTTCCCCCCGACCTGTCTGATTTCATGTTGCCTGATCGCGCATCATAGCGGTAATGCCCGCTCAAGTAAAGAATGATCAAAAAAATCATGCCAATAGCCTTTTGGCGCGTTTCTCACCAGACGCAATGCTGATGGTGCGGCGCACAAAAAATATAGTTGACATGCAACAAAAGCGTTTATAATAATAGATCTAAACTGAATTTTCGTTTTTGTGGCTATGCCGAAAAGAAGAGGGCCCCACAACCGATCAAACACAAGGAGAATAAACCATGGAACAGAAAAAAATCTTAAAACAGATCCTTGATTTCAACCAAGCCACGTTCAACAACAGTTTCAATGCCGTTGTCATGATGCAGGAGCAGTTTGAGCGGGTCGCCAAAACCGCCTTTACCCAGGCCACGTGGCTTCCGGAAGAGGGGCGTAAGGCGGTCGATGCGTGGGTGGGTAATTACAAGGCCGGTCGTGATCAATTCAAAACCTATGTTGATGACAGCTACGCGAAAGTGGAAAAAATTCTGGGTGCTTGAACCACCTGTTTTGCCAAAGGGGTATCCCCGTGCCCGCTGCAACCGATGCGCGCGGGGATACCAACCCTTCAAAAGATGTTAGGTGGGGGGATCGTTTCGGTTTGCTGACGGGTCGTCCACGGACGAAGACCGTTGGGCGGCGGCGCGGGCGTCCGGTTTCCTGCCTTTCTCGATTGTCTTCCAGGCGGACAGGGCAAGATGATAATTCCCCTGCAACAGGGCCGCACAAGCCAGCAGATGACCGCTGGTCCCGGTTCGGTGCAGCGCGAAGGCATGCCGGGCGTGCTCCAGCATGGTTTCAAAACGGCCGTCGCTATAAGCCTCGGCTGCCAGCCTGAGATGCGCTTGCGCCTGTTCGGCGGCTTCCAGCGCCCGACTAAAGTCGGTTTTGCAGCGTCTGCAGATTCGATTTCCCTTCAGACGGGCATTGCAAGTGGGGCAGTTTTCCACGGGCATGCCTCCCCTTGCTTATTCTTCCAGGTAAAACAGCAGGTCATCCAAGGCCTCACGATGCTGCCGGGCCTGTTCTGAATCACCGGCCTTGAGCGAGTCCCGGATGTCTTCGATCAAATTGACGATTTCTTCGCGATCCTCTTCCTCGATGGCGCCGTTCAAATGCTCCTCGGCGCGCCCAATAAGATCGGCGAATTCCGGGGGAAACGCATCTGTTTCCGGCCGCGTATCGGTGTCCGGCGCTTGAGGCCACAGCTCATCGATGCGCTGACGGGTCTGGTCCAGGTCTTTTTCGTCCAGGCGGGGAAGCGCGTTTTCGATCACCGCGTCGATATATTTTCCGGTATGCTTTTCCAGTGCCTTGATCTTCAGAATGCCATTCAGGTTCAGATCAAAATGCAGGGCCATCTGGCTGCCGGCCGGTGCCGGGGTCAGGTTGAACAGATATTTGCCCAAAAGGACGTTGTCGGTGGCGTCGGGCTCTTCGCCTGGTAAACCGTCACATCCACGGCTTCTTGATTGTCGTACAAGGTGTAGAAAACCTCGCTACGGCTGGCCGGCAGTTTGGTGTTGCGGCGGATCAGCGGCACAAATTGGGACATGCTCGGCTCACCGTTGATTTCCCCGATGGCCGAGGTGCCGAAAGTGTACGGCGTGATGTCAACCAGCACACTGGCATGGTCCAGCCCCATCTCCCGGGCCGACTGGATGCCGGCACCCATGGCGACGCACAGATCCGGATCGATCTCCCCGTGGGGCGGTGTGCCGAATTTCTCTTCCAGCAACTGGGCGATCCTGGGAATTCGGGTGGATCCGCCGACCAGAATGATCTGATCGATGGCCCCCGGTAGCATATCGGCATCTTTCAGGGCGCGGGTAACGGCCTGCATCGTACGGGACAGATCCGCTTCGATGAGGCTTTCGAAGTGGCTCCGGCTCAATTCCATGGAAAGGTGGATGACCTGTCCGTTTTTTTGGGTGAGGTGGTCCTCTTCAATCCGGGTATAGGGTTCGGTTGACAGCACACATTTTGCCGACTCGGCAACCCGCAGGAGCCGCGCCATGACAAAACGGTCACCGGAAACGTCTATGCCGTATTTGTTTTTCAGATGGGTCACCAGCTCGGCAACGATTTTCTTGTCGAAATCGTCGCCGCCCAGTTTATTGTCACCAGTACTGGCCAGCACCTCCACCACACCGTTTTCAATTTTGACGATGGAGACATCGAAAGTCCCGCCGCCCAAATCGTAAACCAGCAACTGACGGGTCTGGGTATTGCCGCGCTCGTAGGTCAGTGCCGCCGCCGTGGGTTCGTTGATGATCCGAACCACATCCAGTCCCGCAATCTGGCCGGCTTCCCGGGTCGCCTGACGTTGAACGTCGGTAAAGTAGGCCGGTACGGTGATGACCGCCCGGGTCACGGGCCGGCCAAGATGCTTTTCCGCCCGCTGCTTCAGGGATTTGAGGACGAAGGCGGAAATCTCCTGGGGGGAGAACGTGTTTTCGCCAAGTTCGATAACCGCATCGCTGCCCATGCGACGCTTGATGGAGAGAACGGTCCGTTCCGGGGCGACCAACGCCTGATTCATGGCCTGCCGTCCGACGATGACGGTCCCGTTTTCATCCAGTCCGACCACCGAAGGGACAATGCCGTTGTCATCATCGGTGATGATTTCTATTTTTCCGTTATCGTAAACCGCGACCTCCGAGTTGGTGGTCCCCAGATCGATGCCAACGATTGTTGCCATGGTATTCCTTATCGAAATTATTTATCTGCTGTTGACCACGACTTCGGCCGTGCGCAACACGCTGCCCGCGCGGATGAATCCGCCGGCGATTTCCTCGATGACGATTCCCGGATCGCTGTCGGCCGCATGGCGCGTATCCACCGCCCGCATGCAGGTGGCATCAAAGGGCCGGCCCGTGGTGACGATCGGTGCGATGCCCAACCGGTCCAAGGCGCGATCAAAACGCCGCCGTGCCATGGCATAGCCTTCCACCACGGCATCGATCCCCTTGGGTGCGCGTCGCCAGAAACCGCGAGTGACGGCCACGCTACGGGCCGCTTTTTCGCCCCGCACCAGGGCGTCGCGAATATCAAAGAACGCGGTTGCCGTTTTCTCCTCGATCTGGCGGCCAAGGGCGTCGTGAATTTCGTTCAGGCGGACGATACGGGCATCCAGTTGCTCGCCGATCCGTCCGAACCGCTCGGCCAGTTCCGTTTGCGACCGTAAGGTCGTGCGTTGCTGCCGGGTCTGCATGTTGATTTCCTGGCGCAGGGTGGCAAATTCGGTAAGCAGCGTGTAAAGGTCGCACGCCGGCGGATCCGGTTCATCGGTGGGGCCGGTATCCGGGAGCGCCGCCAGCCAGGCCGAAAAATCGTCCATTGCCTTCTCTTTCCATTTGTCGGGCGCGGCGGAGGGATCGGCGGTCGTGGCGGCCCAACGGATGAAAAGGCTGGCCGTGTGTCGCAGTAAAGGGGCGATCAAGGTTTGAAACGCCCATTGCCAGCCATGGCGCAGGCTGCGGACCAATGTTGCCGGTCGCCATTCAACCTTCGTAAAAAAAGCGCTCATTTGGATGTCCCCGGGTTGGTTTTCTTCAGCGCTTTCAACAACGTCTTGAGGCCAACCCGATTGCGGGTCGGCTTTACGGCTCTCGCCAGGTAGGCCAGGGAAGCCTCCACGTCTCCGGCTGTCCGATAGCCGAACAGTTGGTGGCGGATACGGCTATGCCTGTCTTTCAAGCGTTCATAGGCCAGACTGATATCCTGAAAACCTTGCGGATCATGTTCCGGTGGATGAATCCTGACCAAGGCCAGGTAGCGTTCACGGACCGCTTCGTCGGTGGCTCCCGGTTCCAGGCCGAGCACCAGATAATCTGCCAGCAAAATCAACCCCCCTATCCGAAAATCAAATAACGCGCCTCGGCCGAAAGCTGCATGGCCACGTCGGGCGGTATGCTTTCGGCCATGTTGGCCAACATGGTCTTGCTTTTATAATCGCCCATCATCTCATTACGACAGCGCTTGAGTTCCTTCTGGTTTGCCCCGCGCAGATGGATCGTGTCGACAAGGGCCTCCACCATCGCGGCAAGCACCTGGGTCGACGAATCCAGATGCGGTAGCAGACTGTCTTCCCAGTCGTCGAATTCCTCCTCATCGTCGTCATCATCCATGTCTGCCAGGCCCGAGCAGATCGGGCAGTTGCATGGCGAATCGAGCATTCTGAAATCGAAGTGTTCCAGTGCGGCGCGCAGCGGTCCCCCGACCGATCGGGCGAGCCGCCGGGCCGCGCTACGAAACAGCTCCTTGTGTCTTGAGGGTACTTCGTCAATGAGGGCAATAAACGCGTCGGCCGTCGATCGGGACAAACCGGTGCTGTGCCGGATCACCATCTGATAGAACCGGAAAAGAGCCAGATACGGCCCGGCGGTATGTTTCAGGCGGCGTTGAATTTCCTTGAGGCACAAATCCTCGGCGTGCGTTTCGACCAAAGCCTCCATCACCGGAAGGACATCCTCATCGCCGAGGGGCTCGAAAATCTTTTTGTAGCGGCTGGTGAAGATGTCAAGCCATGCCGCCCGCCCAAAGCCTGCCGGCAAGATGTCGACATCGGGCAACAGCAAATGGCGCATCGCTTTGGAGGTCAATGTGCCGACGGTTGCCGTACGGCTACGGAAACACTGCTCCAGGCATTTGTTCCGGGCCCGGTTCCAGGATTCGGGACGTTGCTGTCGGTTGATTTCCAGGATGCCCAGCGTGCCGAGCTGTTCGGCGGCGGAGAGGGGGGCCGTATGCCGGTCGACGATCGACGCCAGGGTCTCTTTTTTCCCGGAAGGCGTGCCATCATCGAAAAGGGACAGTTGGCCGGTATGCGCCATTTCGAATAGAATGTGGCGGGCTGCCACCAGGGCGCTGAGCTTTCGAGCGTTCAGGGCGTCGACCTTTTCCAGGTCCGCCTTGACCAGATGAAATTTAGCGCGCTTCAAGTTGGTGTCGATCGATCTGAGAAGGGTCAGGGCATGCATTTCCCTGACCTGCTCGTCGTGAGGTGCCCGCCGTTCCGCTTCCCGGAGATAGGTTTCGGCCTTGCGCAGGGCGTTTTTTCCCAGATAGAGCTTGGATAGGGCGATGCAGGCCGCCGGGTCGTCGGGGTGCTGGTCCACCAGCTTCAGCAGCCCGGTCTCTTTCAGGCGTTTGGCCTTGCGGGACGTACTTGGCAGTCGATTCAAAAGGTCGTGAGCCTGAACGTTGTGCGGGTCCAGCTCGATGGACCTGAGAACGATTTCCAGCAGCACGTCTTCCGGATCGTCGGATGTCGCGCCCAGACGATCCAGTTCGCCTTGCGCAAACCGGCTGGTGTAGACCGCCTCATATGTCATCCCCCGGTCGGCAACCCATTTCACCGAGGTTGAAAGCACCATGGACGTGGCCACGGCACGATCCGCGGGGTCGGGAAATTCCGTTTCGAGAAAATCGAGGTAGGCGTCCGTGTCCGCAAAATAATCACCAAATGCCAGGAATTGGAACTTGGCGGCGACGGCCTCTCCGCGCGGACCGGGGAGTAAGGTTTCGGCCATGTTAACGAAATCGTATACATCCAGGTTTTGTTCAGATGCCAGGGGCAGAAGCATGTAAAGGAGCTGCTCGATGGCGGGTATCGGATCCTGCGGATAAATCGCCTGGGCCATCCGCTTGACGATTCGGGCGGCGCCGTGGACATCGGCGTTTCTTAGGCGTTGTACGAGAAAGCGGTTTTGCTCGGTGGTTAGGGACTGGCCCTGCCACAAGGGAGAAATCCGGTCAGGGGCGCTTTTCAGACATTCCATCAAAGGGTGAAGCGGAAAACGATCGGGAATCATCGCCAGGGCGCGCCGCATGCCGTCATCGTCTTCCTGGTAGAAGCAAACCATGGCCCGGCACAGCAGTTTGACCGGAGCCAGGGGGGAGCGGCGGCTGACCGGCTTCAGGCAATCCAGGGCCGATTCCCAGTCGGCCGCGTCCATCAGCCGGGCGGCTTCCTGGAACATCGGCAGGTCGGGCTTCAGCAGTGCCGTGTCGGCCAATTGGCTGGCGGCCTGCCAGTCATCCGTTTCCAAAAGAATGCCGGTAATGATCGTTTCCGCCTCGCTGACCGGCTGGTGGCCATGCGCCAGATATGTGTTGTAAAGGGAAACGGCGTTTTGCAATCCGGTCGACGCGAGGAAAAAAAGGAGGTCCGCAGCTTCCAGGGCTGCCACCTCGGGCCGATATTGGCAAACCTGGAGGTGTACCGCCTCGGCCTCCTTCAGCATCCCTTTTTGGCGTAATTGCATTTCCCTGAGGGCGTAAGCCCGGACCAGCAGGTGCTGGACCTCGGTGTCGCCCGGGGCTTTCTGCTGCACCAGCTTCAACGATTTGATCGCGTCGCGATAATTTCCCTTGGCCAGCAAGGCCTCGCCTTTTTGCCTCAATTGGCCGGCCGGCATTTTTTGCAGGTTTTGATTGGCCTCTTTGCGCGCTTTGCGGCTTTTGTTTTTTTTTGCCATCGCTTGTTCTTGGAAATGCTAAACGAGAGTGACGATTCAATGGGGGACAAACAAAAATCAGAATATGGCTGGAGTGCATCTGGATGTCAACCGGGAAAATCTGGATGTCATCTGAAATGGGCGCAATCATTTTGAATTACATTTTGGTTTTCATCATCAACGCGCCTTAACATGCCGGCCGGCAGAATCGTGAGGACTGCCGGCCGATGCATGGATCAAATGTCGAAACGCAAGGACACGTAATACGCCCGCGGATTACTGCTCATGTATTGGTTGGCGCCGCTCCAATAGCCCACATACTCGGCGTAGGTCTCGTCGAAGAGGTTTTTGACATCAAAGGAGAGCGTCCATTTCTTGGCGAAGGTATGATACAGGGTCAGATCCGTGGTTCGGAAGCCATCATAGCTGTGATCGTTGGTGGTGTCCGTGTACCATTTGCCCACGTCGGTGTACCAGATGCGCGCTCCCGTGCCGAAGGGTGCCTCGTATTGCAGCCCGACCTTTTCCCTCGTCAATGGTTGCGTATCAGCGCCGAGATCAAGGCTTGCGGATCCTTAAGGAGGGAGGCGTACTTTTGCGTACGCCGCAGTGACGAAGGATTCGCGTACGCCGATATCGGTGCTGATCCGTGACCATTACTCCTTCCAGGTCCACGTGGTGATATTGGCCGTGGGGTTCGATCCGTGAGGCGCCGATGTTCAGGTGCTCGCTGACGAAATAGACATGATCGAGGTTGATCAGCCAGGCCCAGGGGGCGTCGCCCCGGGGGCCGCAGCCGGTCTTGCCGTCCCATTGGGCCAGCTTCCAGTAGCCGATAGCCTCGGCCTCGGAGCCGGCGTTGATGGCTTGATCGAAGTAGGCGTCCACACTGGCGTTAAGATAAAAGCCGCTCAGGTCAGCTCGAAGACGATGGTCAGTTCCAGGGGCAGGTCGCCCTTGAAGAGGTTGGCCGGCGGCCGGGGGAAGGGCGCCGCGCGCTCGACCGCGTCCAGGGCGGCCATGTTCAGGGAGCTGTTGCGGGTGCCCTTGGTCACGGCAAGATCGCGGATCGAGCCGTCGCTTGACAGAACGAAACGGATTGTCACGCGGCCCTCGATACTGCGGGCCTTGGCCGCCTCGGGATAGCGCTTGCGGCTTTCGATTTTCAGGCGCACCATATCCAGGTAGCTGGTGGTGGTCATGTAGTCGCCGGCGGCCAGGCCGGCCTGGGGGGTGGCTGTCCAGGCGGCGCTGTCCACCCCGGGGGTCTGGGGAATATCCGGGGCCTGGATGCCCTCCATGAGCGTGTCGGGGAGATTGCTATTGACCGGTGCCATGGCCAGGGGTTTGAAGCGGGGTACGGGACGGGCCACGGCCCTGATTTGTTTGACTTGATTCTGGGGTTCGGGCATCTTGGGTCGGAGGCGCGGCCGGGGAATGGTGCGCGCCGCCGGCTGGACCACGTTCTTGAGGGTCATCTCGATGTAGGAAATTGCCCGCGTGCGATAGATGCCGGCGAAGTGGATGCAGAGTACGGCATGGATCGCCACGGAGACGATCACCAGGCCGCGCAGCAGCCAGTTGGGGCCCTGTAGATGGTCCATTGGCGTCAACTCCAGGGAAGCTTCCATGGGATTACAGCTCCTTTTCGGTGGCCAGGCAGAGCCGGCCGGCGCCGGCGCTTGGCGATGTCCATGACCTTGACGGCCCTGTTGAGGATTACCGTGCGGTCGGCGCGTACGACCACCAGTTCATCGGCGCGGCCGCCGATTTTTTCCTTGAGCCGGTCGAAGAGCCGGTCCAGGGGCAGCATCTCCTCGCCGATGAAGGCCTGGCCCTGGGCGTCCACGTAGATGGTGATGGTCTCCTCGGTCTGGGGCGCGGCGGCGCGGGCCTGGGGCAGCTTGATCTTGATGCCTTCGTCGACCATGAAGTTGGTGGTGAGCAGAAAGTAGATCAGCAGCATGAAGACGATGTCGATCAGCGAGGTGATGGGAAACTGCACCGCGTAGCGGGATTTTCGTCGGGCATGCGTAAACATGGGGATGTCTCCTTCAGCCGTGCAGACGGGCGCCGACGGCCTTGAGAAAGGTCACGCCGCCGTCCCGGAGTTGGGCCTCGTAACGGTCCACGCGGGCGCTCAGGTAGCTGTGGGCCACCATGGTGGGCAGGGCCACGGCCAGGCCCAGGGCCGTGGTCAGCATGGCTTCCCAGATACCGCCGGCCAGAACGGCGGCATTGACCTTGCCGCCCATTTCCTGGATGACCATGAAGGCCTTGATCATGCCCATCACCGTGCCCAGCAGGCCCAAGAGCGGGGTGATGTTGCCGATGGTGGCCAGGGCCTGGAGATAGCGGGAGAGATCGCGGGTTTCCGTGTCGGTGGCATGCCCGAGCACGGCCTCGAGGGTCTCGCGATCCTGGTCCTTGACCTCCATGGCCTGGGTCAAGACGCGGCCCATGGGTGAGGGATCCTGGCTGGCCAGGGCATAGGCCTGTTGGTCTTCGCCTTTTTTCAGAAGCTGGATGATGCCGCCGACCAGCCCGTTGCCCCGGATACGGACCCGGCCGAGGCGGACGAGACGTTCCAGAAACAGGGCCAGGGCGATCACCGAGCAGAGCAGGATCGGGCCGACCAGAACGCCGCCCTTGGCAAGTAGTTCGAACATGGTGTGTGTCTCCTTAACTTTAGGTGGATAGGCTGAAGGCTGAAGCTCGATGGCTGTTGCTTGCCATCCGCGCCTCCTGGATTCTAACTAATGCCCATCCAGAAATAGGAAAATTTGGTCGAGATCGAGGCGCGCGATTTTTACCGCAGGCATATGGTTGATATTTCGAGGATAAAATTTTTCGCGGAACATGGATGTCGTGCAAATTGGCCATTTCTGGATGGGCATTAACTGCCTCCGGCCGTTTCGGTGTAATCCGGCGTGCCGTCGAAGTTCAAATCCTTGGCGCGCTGAAGCAGCGCCTCGGCGTTATCGTAGGTCTCCCACAGGTCCGGCCGACCGTCGCCGTTGGTGTCCTCGGCCAGGCGGGCCAGGTGGCTGTCCTGGTAGTCGTACCAGATGTCCGGCCGGCCGTCCCGGTCACGATCCTCCTCGGCGTGCACGGCGGTTTCCTTTTCGTCGTAGGTCCAGACCAGGGTGAATTTCCCGTTCTCGTCGGGCACCTCTTCGCTGCGGGTGAGCTTGCCGTTTTCATCGTAGATCTCCTTGAGATCGAAGTGGCCGTTGCCATTCTCATCCACGCTTTTCTCGCGCAATACCCCGTCCTTGTAGCAATAGAGGCCCTCGGGCGTGCCGTTCACGTCGCTGTCCAGCTCCATGACCATGGACCAGGGCGGCCGGTCGAACCACTGGGTGGTCTCGAACTTGCCGTCAAAGTCACGATCCTGGACGATTTTCTGGCGCTCGGCCCTGCGGTAGAAGACCTTCAGGTCCACCTTGCCGTTGCCATTGGTGTCCCGCTCCGAGCGCACCAGGGCCGGGCCGCGGTAATATTCCCAGGCATCGACCCGGCCGGAATGATCCGTGTCGCTCTCCACGCGGGTCTTCTCGCCCTTGGCGTTGAAGAAGATCGTCAGGTCAACGCGGCGGTCCTTGTTGGTGTCCTGGGTCTGGGTGGTGAGCTTGCCCTTCTTGAAGAAGGCGGTGGTCTCCATGAAGCCGTCACCGTCGCCGTCGCTGACAATCCGCTGTACCACGCCGCCCTGGTAGTGGCGGATACGGTCGATGTGCCCGTTGCAGCGGGTTTCTTCCTCCACCTTGAGGGGCTGGCCCTTGCCGTCGAAGGTGACGAAGTGATCGTTGGCGCCGTCAAAATTGGTGTCCTTTTCCTCGCGTACCGGTTTGCCGGCCGCATAGCGCGTGGTCGCATCCACCCGGCCGTCGAAGTTGGTGTCGCGGGTCTGCAGAACCGGCCGGCCCTTTTCAAAATTGATCAGCGTGTCGGCATGGCCGTCGTTGTTCTCGTCCTTTTCCTGACGGATGATCTCCCCGCCCTTGTAGTGGCGCACGGTTTCGTAGCGGCCGTCGGCGTCCTGGTCGTGGCGCAAGATGCGCGGCTGGCCCTTTTCATCGAAATCGACCACCCGTTCGATGCGGCCATCGCCGTCGCCATCGGTTTTCTGCTGGACGGGATGGTCGTTCTTGAAGGTCTGCCAGACGTTGACCTTGCCGTCGGCATCCGTGTCGCGGGTCGAACGGGCCAGCTTGCCGGCCTCGAATTCATGGTGGGTGTCGAAGCGGCCGTCACCGGTGGTGTCCCGCTCCATGGTCAGGGGCTGCTCCTTTGCATCGAAGCGGATCACCTGTTCCAACCGGCCGGTCTTGATCGCCATGCGCTCATGGCGCACGCGTTTTTCGTTTTCGAAGATATCGCGGGCGTCCATGGTGCCGTCGTGGTTGCGGTCACTCTCGATGGTACTCAGCTTGCCCTTCCGATAAAGCTGGATCTTGTCGAAGCGGCCGTCGGCGTTGCTGTCGATCTCCAGCTTCACCGGGGTGCCGCGGCCGTCCAGAAAGGCCACCTGGTCGATTTTGCCATCCCCGTCCGTGTCCCGCTCCACGCGCCGCTCTTGCGCCGCTCCGGCCAAAAGGGTTTGAACCAGTAGCCATATCAGACAACAGCTCATCACAATCGGTTGTTTCACGGTAGTTCTCGTTTTTTGAATGAATCATTCCCTGGTACCGAAAGATCGTTATCAGGGACGATAAATGTATGGCGTTATGCCTATCCGAGGCTGATCCCGGAATTCCCGCAACGTGGGCAACGCCTGGAAATAAAAACGCCACGAAGAAATCGCACGGAGTTCGGTCCGTCCGCCTTCGTGGCGCTAATCGGTTTGGAATTCGATTGTCGTTAGAATTGGGCCAAGCATCTTCATGACGCTGGTATGATTTCAGGCTTACATCAGTCGATTTACATAGGGAAAAACGGGATTGGTGTCAAGTCTGAGTTTGGACTGGCCGCAAATCGCCGACGGGTACGGCAGGGTGGCGCGGCGTGGCAAGTAAAATGGACGGATGCGTAAAAAGCCCGATATCGGCGTTATGCTTCTTCGTTGATAGGCGAAAAAAAGCCCCCGGATGGGTGATCCGGGGGCTTTTTTATCGCACGGGAAGACTGCATTGGGTTGTGTGCGGTCGGATTACGAAGAACAGCAGCTGCCAGCCGTGCCGCAGCTTTGGCAGCCACCGCTCAGCTCAAGCTTGGAAGAGATGCGGAAGCTTTTGTCGGCGTAGTCGATTTCTACCGGTTGGGCCTGCTCCAGAAGCGCGCGGTCCATGATGAACTGGAAGCCGCCGGCCTCGTGGACCGCATCCTTATCGCCAATCGTGTCCAGGGCCATGGCCAACTGCTGGCCGCCGCAGCCCTGGGTGAGAAAAATACGGATGGGTTTGACATCCATGGATTCGAAGTACGCGCTGACCGCCTGGACGGCGGGCTCGGTGACGTTGATCATGGTGCGAGGGTTCCTTTCCAATGGTTATGATGGGTGCGTAATTTTTCTATTTCTGGTGGGTGCGCTAATTGCCCTCCACCAGGCCGCTGAAAACAATTCTCAGATCGCGGTCGTCCAACGGCGGCAGCCAATCCTCCTCCGGTTCGGCATCCCTTCGTCGGGGCGCGGGCTCGGTGGCCTGGGCATGGCGAGTCGACCGTCTTACCGTCCGGCTGCGCTCGGCGATCATTTCCAGGGGCAGATGGTCGCGATTGTTTTCGATCCAGCGGGCACACTCGTCGTGGGTGCCGGCGAACAGCAGATAGAGATCGTTATCCTGTTTGAGGGTTACCAGACGGTATCCCGCACCCAGGTCGAACTTGCGGCATCCCTTGATGCGCGCCTCGCCATTGCGGGTAAAGGCACACACCTGGCCTGGCAGGGTCCCGCCGGTTTTCAGGGCGTCAATGATGGTTTCCACCCGATCGGCGGCCAGGCTGGCACGGGCACTGCCTTTCTTCAAGGTTGTCAGGCATTTTTGCAGTTTGGGATCGAGATGTATTTTGTCGATCATAATGTCCTTCCTCTGCCGACGCTCAGGCATCAATCCTGCCGATTACGTAGAGATACAACTGCGGTCGCAAACGGCTGTCCGTCCGCAGGACGATTCTGCCGCGATACTGTCCCGGTGTGGTCAGGCGGTTGTGAACGGCGATCCGGTAGACGCCATCCGGTTGGCGATCCAAGTGGACATCGATGACGTCGGCCAGGCGGTCATCCGGGATGGCATCAGCGATCCGGAAAGGGTGGTCGGGGTTGGGCGTGATCACCGCCTGAATCACCACTGGCTCGCCGCATTTTCCGGCCAAGGTGATCCTTGCCGGCTCAATCGTCGCGAATTTGACCACCGGCCCCTTCAGCTCAAGTTCGATCTGGGGCTCGATCGGATCGTCGGTAAGCACGGTGACGGTCATGTGAAACGTCGCGCCGCCGTAACCATCGGTATCGCCGCTAACGACGATCTGGCCGCTGCTACCGGGATCGATGGGTGCGGGCGGCCGGGCCGTGGTGCAACCGCAACTGGTGCGCACATCCAGGAAATGAAGCGGCCTGTCGCCCTGGTTCTCGACGGTGTACGCGTGGGTGACGATTTCACCTTCAACCACGCCGTTGAAGCTGAACACCCGTTCCGGCACCACGACGCGGGGTGCATCGGCCGTCGATTGGGCTAACGGCAGATCCGTCGTTGCCGCCGGATGAGCCCCTGCCAACATCGCGGCGAGAAGGCTCATCCACAAAATGACGGACCGAAAACGATGACCTGCCATGATAGCCTCCGGCATGGCCGCCCTTAGGCGGCGTGCTTTCCCGGGATGCGGAGGACGGGGGTCGGACCCAAGGCCCGGATCCGTTCGGTCATTTCGCTGGCGATCTCGGCAAAGCGCGGCCCCATGGCCGAGGAGAGATTGTACATCTCCACCCGTTCCGGTTCCACGCCGGCCTCGGCCAGGATCCGTTTGACGGCCTCGACCTTTTTGCGGGTCTTGAGATTGCCTTCCACAAAATGGCATTCGCCTCCAGACACCCGGCCACATACACACCGTCGGCGCCCTTCTCGATGGCGTGCAAAAGATGAAGGACATCCACCCGGCCGCTACATGGCAGTTGAATCACCTTGACGTTGGGCGGGTAGTCCAGGCGCATGGACCCGGCCAGGTCGGCGGCGGCATAGGCGCAGTACTTGCAACAATACGCCAGGATCTGGGGTTCGAACCGATCTGAATTCATTGCATCCTCCTTGGTTGATGGGCAGGAGCCGTTGATATTCAGGGGCAGTCGATGTCAAGGGGCAACCGGATCCGCTTCCGGTTAAAGTTGACGGATTCGTAAAAAGCCCGATATCGGCGTTACGCTTCATCCCTCGTCACTGCGGCGTACGCTAAGTACGCCTCATTCCTTAAGGATTCGCAAGCCTTGATCTCGGGCTTCTTACGAATCCGTCGGAAATGCGACTTTTTACGAGTCCATCAAGTTTGATTGATTCTGGTTAAAAAGGGAGCTGGCCGCCGAGTTGCCCGGGGCGGCATCGATAGCGGCCAGTCCCCCATCGTTCATCAGGGTGTCGTGACAAACGGATCGGGCGTACCCGGCTCGCCAGGCAGCCAGACTTCCTGAAGATCCTCGCCCAGGTACACGCGTTCGGTATCGGCCAACGCACCCAGGGAGAGGGCCAGCAAGGTCCACAGGTGAATCGTGTGATAGCCGCCCTCAAAATGTTCTTCCAGATCGTGAATCTGGGCATGGCAGTTGTGGCAGGGGGTAACGACATACTTGGCGCCGGTGGCCATGACCTGATCGAATTTGATCTTGCCGTATTGATGCCGGGCCTCGGTATAGCCCGACTGCAGGTATCCGCCGCCACCGCCGCAACAGAAGTTATTTGAGCGGTTGGGGGTCATGTCGATGAAGTTTTCTTCGCCGACACAGGCTTTGATCACGAAGCGCAGGTCTTCGGCCAGGGGGTCGCCGAAGCTTTTGCGCACCTGCTGGCAGGGATCCTGACAGGTAAACTTGATTTTCAGATCCTTGTTCCAGTCGCTGCTCGGTTTGAGTTTGCCTTCCCGGATCCAGCGGGCATAGTAGGGAACGATGGGGGCGATTTCCAGGTCGGTAGCGATCTTGTGGCGCTTGACGCCCATCCAGACCGAATAGGTGGAATGGCCGCACTCGGTATTGAGATAGATCTTGCACCCCAGGGATTCGGCCTTGCGGATCGATTTCTCGGTGATGAGTTTCCAGTTCTCGTCGTCGGCCAGAAACATGCAGTAGTTCTCGCCGCCCCAGCCGGTGCTGCCATAAGTCCAGTCCACACCGGCCAGGTGCAGAATTTTCCATAGCGGCCCCATCTCCTCGGGCTCGGTGACCGGCTCACGGGAGTTCTGACTGAGAAAGAATTGTGCCCCCTCCTTGTCCATGGGCGCCTGAAGGTTTTCCCAGCCGGGCTGATCGGTGCGAATCTCCTCGGATACGTCCTCGACGACAAAAACGAAATCGTCCGGCGGCGACCCCATGGCACTACAGCTGTCGTTGCGCAGGGCCATGTCGCAGGATCAGGATTCCCTTGGGACGCTCCTCCCGCGGCCAGAGCTGACGGGCTTCGTAAATCAGCCCCGCGATATTGATGGACATGGGGCAGACATAGGTACAGCGTTGACACTGGGAGCACATCCAGACCCAGGGATGACCGGCGATTTCGTCGTCCAGGCCCAAAGCCGCCATGCGCAGGAATTTGCGGGGATCCATGTTCTCCAGGCCCGTGGCCGGGCAACCCGAAGCACAGGCGCCGCAGGTGAGGCAAAGGCTCAGGTTGCCGCCTTCCGGAAGGACGTCCTTCACCTTCTCAATGAAGGCACCTTTACGCTGGTGGTTGATTTTTATCGTGGCTTGGGCTTCACTCATGGTCACTCCTCTCTTGGCATCCTTCGTCTGATGAAATTGCGATGGCAACACGCACCGATTCGATGGGGCCGAACAGTACAATCACTCACATGCCCGCTGGAATGCGGGAGAACCCCAAACCCATGGACGTGATTGTACGCCGTCGGTGATCGCAACGAATCAATGGTGTTGCACAGCGTTATTAACGAACTGGTGGTGGCGCAGAGATGCGGCCTTTCAGTCTGTAATTGTGCCTATCTTCCAGTGCATACCGACCCGGGCAGCAAGCCTGAGCACCGTCATGTGAAACCGAAAAGCCGAAGCATGAGGAAACCTTTGCATGGGAAATTGTGGATAATGATTATGCATTCTCCCAATGGCCCATAAATGTCAAATTTATAATGTCGATGGCGGGATCGGAGCGTATAGATATTAACGTTTTGACTAATAATGGTAGGCCATTTAAAAATTTCTGTTCCTGGATTGATAAGGGGAAATGTGGTCGTTCAACCGAAGCGTCAATGCCTATGCCACCTCCTGACACGCCAATTCGATGGTTTACCGGGCTGTATCACCTCCTGCGTTGGGTTCTTGGCGGTGTTTTCATTTACTCCGGTGCGAGTAAACTTCTCGCCCCGCGTGTCTTTGCCGTTCTTATCGAAGCCTATGGTCTGGTCCCCGATGCGATGCTCATGCCCCTGGCCGTGATCCTGCCGACCCTGGAAGTGCTGGCCGGCCTTGCCCTGCTGGTCGACCTGAGGGGCGCCCTGGGCACGATCACCGGACTGTTGGTGCTTTTCGTGGCCATCCTGGCCTATGGCATCCGCATGGGTCTGGATGTGGATTGCGGCTGTTTCGGTCCCGAGGATATCGAGGCCCGGGCTTACCATGGCCTCCGACCGGCCCTTTACCGCGATCTGCTCATGCTGGTGGGCGTGGGGTTCATGTATGCCTGGCGGCGATATCGCCACATTGATCCCTTGACCGGGTCAAGCTGGTTGAAAAAACACCTAAACAAGAAAACGGAGGATGCGTATGTCGAAATGGATGCTGAAGTTGACCCTGGTGAGCGTTCTGGTGGCGGTTCTGGCCGTTCCGGCGATGGCCTTCATGGACAACAAGTTCGAGAAGGAGCTTGAAAAGGAGACCGATGCCGTCAAATTGGTGCGCCAGGTTCAGCAGGGCGGCTATGACCTGGTCACCACCGCGGAACTCAAGGGCTGGATCGACAGCGGCAAGCCCATGGTCATCATCGACACCATGCCCTTTGAGGCGAGCTACAAGAAGGAACATGTGCCCGGTGCCCTTCAGTTCCTGTTTCCGATTCCCGATATGCCCACCTGGGATACCAAGGAGACCGACGGCAAGACCCAGGCGGATTTCGAGACCCTTCTGGGACCCGACAAGGATCAGCTCATCGTGATCTACTGCGGTTTCGTCAAATGCACCCGCAGCCACAACGGGGCGGCCTGGGCCAAGAAGCTGGGTTACAAGAACGTCTACCGTTACTCGGGCGGCATCTTTGCCTGGAAGGGCGCCAAGTATGAAATCGAAAAGGTCGAGTAATTGATATCGGACGTGTTACGAATCCGTTCAGGCTAGGAGGACTCATGAGTGAAGACTATCGTTCCATGTGGACCGACCTGGGGCTCGATCTGGTCGCGCACGATGCGTTGCTAAGCGTTTTGGGCCAGGGCTACCAGGATATTTATCTGTCTCAAAAGAACCGACCGGAGGGCATGGCCTATTTCGATTTCGTGATGAGCGAGGTCCACGGTCTGCGTATCAAGGAACTTTTGGATGAAAAGGCTGCGGGCCGCAAGATCGTCGGTTCGTTTTGCGTGTTCGTGCCCGAGGAGCTCGTGCTGGCGGCCAATGCCACCCTGGTCGGTCTCTGCTCGGGTGCCGACTTCGCCACCGAGGATGTGGAACGGCTTTTGCCGCGCAATACCTGCGCGCTGATCAAGTCCTCTTTCGGGTTCAAGCTGGGCAAGGTCTGCCCGTACCTGGAGAGCGCGGACATGATCGTGGGCGAGAATACCTGCGACGGGAAGAAAAAAGCCTATGAATCCCTGGGCGGGCTGGTCAACAACCTCTATGTCATGGACCTGCCGCAGGTCAAGTCGGCCAATGGCAAGGCCCTGCTCAAGGCTGAGTACCAGCGTTTCAAAGCGGCCCTCGAAGACCTGACGGGCGTTGCCATCACCAAGGAATCCCTGAAAGACGCCATCCACACGGTCAATGCCAAACGGGCGGCGATCCATCGCCTTTCCGCCCTGCGCAAGGCCGATCCGGCGCCGATCTCCGGTCTGGATGCCCTCTTGGCCAACCAGGTGTTCTTCTACGACAACCCGGCCCGCTTTACCGAATCGGTCAACAAGATCTGCGATGAACTGGAAAAGCGCATCGCGGCCAAGCAAGGCGTTTTCCCGGCCAAGACGCCCCGCATCCTGGTATCCGGCTGCCCCCAGGCGGTGCCCAACTGGAAGCTGCCCATGATCGTCGAGGCTGCCGGCGCGGTGATCGTCGGCGAGGAGTCATGCGTGGGTGAGCGTGGCACGCGTCACCTGACCGACGCTTCCGGCGAGACCGTGGAACAGATGCTGGATGCCATCGTCGACCGCCATTTTCAGGTCGACTGCGCCATTTTCACCCCCAACCCCGACCGCCTCGAGCATATCCAGCAGATGGTTGCCGACTATCACGCCGACGGCGTGATCCACTACGGCCTGCAGTTCTGCCAGCCCTATCTGATGGAATCCATGCCGGTGGAAAAAGCGCTGGAAGACCGGCAAATTCCCTGCCTGCGCATCGAAACCGACTACAGCATGGAGGATGTCGGCCAACTGAAAACGCGCATCGAGGCCTTTGTCGAGCAGCTCAAATAGAATGATCCCGATCCCGCCAACGCTCCGGCGGCGCTTGCACGCATCGGGTCGGCATGCACGGATTGCGGTGCCTGCCAGACCCGATGCGCGTTCCTGCGGCATTACGGAACACCGCGAACCATCGCCCGGACGTATGACTTCTCGCGGCCGGCGCATCAGCAGTTGGCCTTCGAATGCAGCCTGTGCAACCTCTGCAATGCCGTCTGCCCCGAGGGGCTGGCGCCGGGCGACCTGTTCCTGGCCATCCGCCGGGCTGCCATGACCCGGGCCAACGGCAACCTTTCCCGCTACCGGGCGATTTTGACCTACGAGCGCTGGGGCATATCACCGCTGTTTTCCTACTATGCGTTGCCAAAAGGCGGCGACACGGTTTTCTTCCCCGGTTGCGCTCTTCCCGGCAGCCGGCCGGCGGCCACCTGGCAGTTGTTCGATTACCTGCGGCAAGGCATTCCGGATTTGGGCATCGTCTTCGACTGCTGCACCAAACCCAGCCACGATCTTGGCCGCCAAACCCATTTCGAAACCCTGTTCGGTGAGATGCGGGATTACCTCGTCGGCCACGGTATCCGCCGGGTGCTGGTGGCCTGTCCCAGCTGCCACCAGATGTTCTCGCGGTACGGGGGCGCATTGGCCGTTGAGACGGTCTACGAAGTTCTCGATAACGGCCGGCTGCCCGGCGATGTCCGGGGCCATGGCGAATTGACGATTCACGACCCCTGCCCCCTGAGAGGGGATCGTTCCTCCCAGGATGCGGTGCGCAGCCTGGTGTCGCGCATGGGCCTGGCGGTGGTGGAAATGCGCCATCGCCGCGAGCGCACATTGTGCTGCGGGGAGGGCGGCAGTGTCGGATTTGTTCGGCCCCAGCTGGCCCGAGAGTGGGCTGAGCTCCGCCAAAAGGAGGCGGGGGGCCGCCGGCTGCTCACCTACTGCGCCGGATGCGCCGGCATCCTGGGGCGGCAGATGCCCACCCTGCATCTCATGGACCTTATTTTCTTTCCGCAGCAGGCGCTAAACGGCGGTGCGCCGGTAACCGGCGGCGTCCGGACCTATCTGAACCGCTTGAAGCTCAAGGGGCGGGCCATGCAAACGATGCGGCCGGCCGTTACGCGCGTGCGGCCCCTCAAGCAGACCCTGGCCGCCCTGAAACCGTAAGGATTTCTTTCATGGGACAACGTTATGCCGGCATCGACATCGGCTCGCGCACCATTGAACTGGTCGTGGTCGATGAAACCGATGCCATCATCGAGAGCCAAGAGCGCGACACCGGGTTCGATCCCATGGCCGAGGCCAAGGGGATGATCGAGAAGGTGTCCTTCGATCGTATCATGGCCACCGGCTACGGCCGCAATCTGTTCGAGATTTCCTTCGACGCCATGACCGTCACCGAGATCAAGGCCCATGCCCGGGGCGCCCGGGCCCTGTTCCCCGACATCCAGGCGATCATCGACATCGGCGGGCAGGACAGCAAGGCCATCGCCCTGTTCGACAATGGCCGGGTGAAGAAGTTCGAGATGAACGACCGCTGCGCGGCCGGCACGGGCAAGTTTTTGGAGATTATGGCCCGCACCCTGGGATTTTCCATCGAGGATTTCGGACCGGAGGCCCTTTTGGCGGAAAACAGCCTGAACATTTCCAGCATGTGCACGGTGTTCGCCGAATCCGAGGTCACCTCCCTGATCGCCAAGGGGGAGAACCGCCGCGAGATTGCCCTGGGCCTGCATGCCAGCGTCATTCGCCGGGCGGCCGGCATGATCAACCGGGTCTCCACCGACGGCGAGATCGCCTTCACCGGCGGGGTGGCCAACAACCCGTGCATGGCGACCTTGCTATCCGAAAAGCTGGGGCGCCCCATCCGCGTTCCCGAGCATCCCCAGCGCATCGGTGCGTTGGGGGCGGCGCTGTTGGCCAGGGAAGCGGATTAATTGTTGACGGATTCGTAAGAAGCCCGATATCGGCGTTACGCTCATCCTTCGTCATTGCGGAGTACGCCAAGTACACCTCATTCCTCAGGATTCGCAAGCCTTGATCTCGGGCTTCTTACGAATCCGTCCGAACAGAGAATTATTTGCGAGTTCATCAATTGTTGACTGCCGGGTAACCAACGGTTGCCCGTGCGCGGGATCGGAGACATCCATATGCAGATAACACCGCTGTTGAACGATGGCTATGCCGGCGAACCGGCCAAACGGGTACTCAATTACGTCCAGGACCACAGGCAAGCCGGCGATCCGGTTGTCGGCATCTATTGCGGCTATGCGCCCATCGAGTTGATCCAGGCCATGGGCATCGTTCCGGCGGTGCTGTGCGCCTTTTCCAAGGTCCCCATTGCGGCCGCCGAAACCGTGCTGCCGGCCAACTTGTGCCCCCTGATCAAGTCCAGCTACGGATTCATCATCGAAGGCACCTGTCCGTTTTACGCCATGTCCCAGGCCGTCATCGCCGAGACCACCTGTGACGGCAAGAAGAAGATGTTCGAACTGATCGCGGATATCAAGCCGACCCACGTCATGGACCTGCCCCAGGTTCCCGATGAGGCGGAGGCACGTTCCAATTGGAAGCAGATGATTGTAAAGCTGCAAGGCTTTCTCGAAACGCATTTCGATCGCCAGGCGGACGAGGAGAAGATCGAGGCCTCGCTGCAGGCGGCCAACCGGAAGAACGCCCTGATGCGCCGGATCTTCGATTATGCGGCGCGGGTGCCCTCCGTGCTGCACTGGAAAGAGATGTACGATCTGAGTTTTCTGGCCATCGCCGCCACAGGCCAGGAGATGGTGCCGCTGCTCGAACCGTTGCCGGACATCCTGGAGCAGCGCGTGCGCGAGGGCTTCCATGTCGGTCCGCCGAAGGCCCCCCGGGTATTGGTCACCGGTTGCCCGGTGGGCGGCGACGCCACCAAAATCTTCAACACCATTGAGGTGGCCGGCGGCGTGGTGGTGGCACCCGATGCCTGCACCGGCATGAAGGCCTTCATGGGCGAATTCGCGGAAAACAGCGGCGATCCGATCGGCGCCATGGCCGAGCGCTACCTGAAGATCCCCTGTGCCTGCATGACGCCCAACGAGCGCCGCTTGACGGATCTGTCAGCCATGATCGGCCATTTCAAACCGGATGCGGTCATCGATTTCGTGCTGCAGGCCTGCCATGCCTACAACGTCGAGTCTTTCAAAATCGGGCGTCATGTGGAGGAGGTCCACGGGCTGCCCTTCCTGAAGATCGAAACCGATTACAGCGACGCCGACACGGAACAGCTCAGAACGCGAATCGAGGCGCTTTTCGAAAGTATTTAAGCGGCAAAGGGGTGATGCACCGTTGGCGCTTGGTGCCGGGTGCTTATGTGTCGCCGGCCAGCACCTGCTTCAGGGCCGCCGGGATTTGCTCGACAATGGCCTCGATCTGGGTGGCCGGCGTGGGGTTGGCCCATTGGCCGGCCAAACGGTTGGCCCGGGCGGCCAGGAT
>NZ_BBCC01000052.1 GCF_001311845.1 Desulfosarcina cetonica JCM 12296
CGGGAGACCGCCGGTACCGGCGAAGCCGCTCGCGTCGCGGGTTGGGGGCGGGCGGTGGCAGGGTCGGGAAGATACTGGTCCAAATGATCGACATCCACCTGGTAGACCTCATCGTTCACGCTGACCGTGACACTTCCGTTTTCGATGGTACCGATTTCCACGGAATATTGCTTATCCTGAATGGTAAGATGATATTGCATTGACGTTCCTCGCTTTTCTCTTATGGCTCTCGTCGTCGGCTTAGGGTTTGCGATTCCGTATGTTCAGACAGCCTGGCCCCATGGCGCGTTGACGGCCCTGCTGGACCCAGGCAGCCGCTATCGGCGCATCCAGGTGCGTCACGGTCTGGGCGCGCAGCCGGTTCAAATGCAGATGCAGGGCCAGTGACATCGCCGCGATTTTTTGCGTGTCAGGCGACGGCGCGGCATCGGTCGATGGCGGGATGGATTCGGCCGCCACAGCCGGCCCGGACACGGTCGCTGAAGTCGCGCGACCGGCTGAATCCTTACGCCGTTCCAGGGTTTCGAAGATCTTGCCGGAGAGCATCATGCCGATCATCAGCACCGACAATACCAGGAAGATGCCGAAGAAGCGGATAAAGAGCGTTCCCAGGGCGTAACCCCAGAACGAATCCCAGGGGCCGCCGACCACGGTGATCCGCCCGTTGGCGACCTGATCGGCATCTTGCGGTCCTCCGTCGACGACCGTCAGGATCAGTTCCTGCACCAGATTGGCGTGGGGTTTGTTTTCGATGCCGGCCTGGGTCCACGGCTCGGCCTGGTGCGCGTTGAAAACCCAGAATTGGGTGGATGAACTGAAAAATCCGAGGTGACCGAAAGGGTTGCCTTGCCGCCGACGGGCACGTCGGTGACCTGGATGATGAAGACCCCGGATTTAAAATCCTTTTCATCCGCTCCCGACAGTGCCGTTTCCGCAAACGACTTGGCCGTCACATCGGCCAGGGACCCACCCGTGGCCCCAAAGGCGATGCGCACGCTGGTGCTTTTGGCGCGTGGGATGAGCGTGGCCACGATTTCATCTTGCTGGCGGGTAAACACCGGCGTCCCATCGTCCGTGGATGAAGCATTGGACGCCCAGCCTGCCGGGCTGCAGAGCAGGATCGACCCGACAACGATCGCCACGATATGCTTTATCGACAGCCATGGACGGTTAGTGGCGTGAAATATTCTCATGAAATTCCTCCTAATTGAACATGGCGATAAACATTCCCGCAGCTGCGGCCGAGCCGATCACGCCGGCCAGATTGGGTCCCATGGCATGCATGATCAACCAGTTGTCCGGATCGGCCTTGAGTCCCTCCGATTGGGCCACGCGGGCGGCCATGGGCACGGCCGAGACGCCTGCCGAGCCGATCAGGGGATTCATTTTCTTCTTCAGGAAGCGGTTCATGATTTTGACGGTCAGTATGCCGCCGAAGGTGCAGACCACGAAGTCGAACAGGCCCAGGCTGAAGATCATCAGCGGCTTCCAGGTGAGAAAAACGTCGGCCTGCATGGTGGCGCCCACCGATATGCCCAAAAGGATGGTGATGATGTTCATCAGGGAATTCTGGGCCGTATCGGACAGTCGCTTGACCACCCCGCATTCGCGCATGAAATTGCCGAACATGAACATGCCCATCAAAGGCGCCACCGCCGGTATCAAAAGCACGATCAGTCCGCAGGCGATGAGGGGAAAGAGGATCTTCTCCCGGGTGGACACCGGGCGCAGCTGGCGCATCTTGATCTTACGCTCCTCGGGCGTGGTCATCATGCGCATGATGGGCGGCTGGATGAGTGGCACCATGGCCATGTAGGAATAGGCCGCCAGGGCGTTGGCACCGAGCAGCTGCGGGGCCAGCTTGGCGGTCAGGTAGATGGTCGTGGGCCCGTCGGCGCCACCGATGATGGCCACGGATGCCGCCTCCTTGAGGGTGAATCCCAGAAAAAGGGTTCCCAGGTAGGTGATGAAGACCCCCAGCTGGGCGCCGGCGCCGACAATGAGGGTTTTGGGATTGGCGATCATGGGGCCGAAGTCGGTCATGGCCCCCAGGCCGAGGAAGATCATCGGCGGAATGATTTCCCATTCGACGCCGTATTTGTAAAAGGCCCGGATCAGCTCGGGGTTGCCGTGTTCGGAAAACCCCATCAGCGGCACCAGGGGAAAATTGACCAGGAAGATGCCGAATCCGATGGGTACCAGAAGCAGGGGTTCATACTCCTTCACCACGGCCAGGTAGAGAAACAAAAAGGCAATGGCGATCATGATGACCTCTTTGAAGGCGAGGTTCGGAATCCCCGTCTGGGTAATCAGGATGCTCTTGATCAACTCCAATACTTGGTCCCAGGTCATGCGTATTCTCCTTCTACAGGGGCATGTTGCCGTGTTTCTTGGGCGGATTGGTGTCCTGTTTGTTGGCCAGCATCTTGAAAGCCTGGATCAGCTTCGGCCGGGTATCGGCCGGGTCCACGACTTCATCGATGTAGCCCAGTTCGGCGGCCCTGAAGGGATGGGAGAATTTGACCCGGTAATCGGCGATCAGGCGCGAACGTTCCGTCTCGGGATCGGCCGCCTTTTTGATCTGATTGCGGCAGATGATATTGACCGCCCCCTCGGCACCCATGACGGCGATCTCGGCATTGGGATAGGCAAGATTGATATCGCCACGCAGGTGTTTGGAACTCATCACGATATAGGCCCCGCCGTAGGCCTTGCGGGTGATCAGGGTGATCCGGGGGACCGTTGACTCGGCAAAGGCGTAGATCAGCTTGGCGCCGTGTTTGATGATGCCGCCGTGCTCCTGCATGCTGCCGGGCATGAATCCGGGAACATCCTCGTAGATGACGATGGGAATATTGAAGCAGTCACAAAAGCGCACGAAGCGGGCGCCCTTGATGGATGCGTTGATGTCCAGCACCCCGGCCAGCACCGCCGGTTGGTTGGCCAGAACGCCCACGGTGCGACCGTCTAGGCGTCCCAGGCCGATGACGATGTTCTTGGCCCAGTGCTCCTGGATCTCGAAGAAGTCATGGTTATCCATGTTGGAATGAATGATATCGCGGATATCATAGGGCTTGTTGGGATCGGCCGGCACCACCTCGCGCAGGTGTTCGTCCCGCCTTTTGGGATCATCGGTCGGTTCGACCTGCGGCGGGTCTTCCATGTTGTTCTGTGGCAGAAAGGCCAACAGCTCGCGTATCTTGAGCAGGCAGGCGCGGTCATCGGGCGTCGCGAAGTGGGCCACGCCGCTCTTGGTGTTGTGGGTCATGGCACCGCCCAGGTCTTCCTTGTTCACGCTCTCCTGGGTGACCGCCTTGACCACTTCGGGACCGGTGATGAACATGTGGCTGGTATTTTCGACCATGAAGATCCAGTCCGTCAGGGCCGGTGAATAGACCGCACCGCCGGCCGACGGCCCCATGATGGCGGTGATCTGGGGAATCACACCCGAGGCCATGACGTTGTTCTGGAAAATCTGTCCGTAACCGGCCAGACTCATCACGCCCTCCTGGATGCGGGCACCGCCCGAATCGTTCAGGCCGATCACCGGCGTACCGGCCCGAAGCCCCATTTCCATGACCTTGCAGATCTTTTCGGCGTGCGCCAGGGAGAGGGACCCCCCAAAGGCGGTGAAGTCCTGGGCGTAGACGAAAGCGGTCCGGCCGTGAATCTCACCGTAGCCGGTGATCACCCCGTCGCCCGGAATCTTGTTCTCGGCCATGCCGAAATCGGTGCACCGATGGGTCTTGAAGCGATCCAATTCCACGAAACTGTCGGGATCAAACAGCGTATCGATCCGCTCGCGGGCGGTCATCTTTCCCTGTTCATGCTGTTTCTTGATGCGTTCCGGCCCGCCGCCTTGCAGCGCCTGCCGGTTTCGTTCAGTCAGTTCTGCGAGTAATTCCACGTCTTTCATTCATCCTCCTTGACGCTACACGCCGGTTTTATGGATGGTCCGATGCGTGATGGATGGTAAACGAGGGGATCAGCCCCTCAGGCGCTACGCTCGGCTGGGGTCGCCGCCAGACGTTCCAGGTCCTGGTAACGGGTCATGCATTCGCACTCCAATTGTTCCACCAGACGTTCGGCTTCCTGGGGAAATCCCTGCTGCAGGGCGGCATACCGGACCTCGCCGGACAGGAACGCGCGCAGGTTGCCGTCCGGGGCCTTGCTGTCGAGGATGAACGGGTTTTGCCCCATCTCCCGCAGCGCCGGATTGTAGCGGTACAACGGCCAATAACCGCAACTCACCGCCAACTGGGCTTCCAGCTGGCTTTTGCCCATGCCTTTCTTGATGCCGTGGTTGATGCATGGCGCGTAGGCCATGATCAGCGAGGGGCCATCGTAACTTTCGGCCTCGATCAGGGCCTTGAGCAACTGACGTTTATTGGCGCCCATGGATACCGACGCCACGTAGACGTAGCCATAGGACATGAACATGGCGCCCATGTCCTTCTTGGGCGTCTTCTTGCCGGATGCGGCAAATTTGGCCGTGGAGCCGGTGGGCGTGGCCTTGGATGATTGACCGCCGGTGTTGGAGTACACCTCCGTATCGAAAACCAGCACATTGATGTCTTCACCGGCGGCCAGCACGTGGTCGATACCGCTGAAGGCAATATCGTAGGCGGCGCCGTCACCGCAGAAAACCCAGTAGGATTTCTTGGTGAAGAGTTTCGCGTAGGTGGCCAGCTCTCCCAGAAAAGAGTTCGCCGGCTGCCCGGAGAGCAGCTGCTTGAGCTGTCGGCCGTATGCCTTGGAGCCTTGCGGATCGTTGCGGTTGTCCAACCATCCCCGGATGGCGGCCTTTATTTCCCGATCGATGTCGTTGCGCAGGGCCATCTCCATCTGCTGAACCAGTTTATCGCGTTGCTGCAGATGACCGAGCTGGATGCCGTAGGTGAACTCGGCCGGGTCCTCGAACAGGGAGTTGCCCCAGGTCGGCCCGTGCCCGTCGGCATTGACACAATAGGGGATCGCCGGCGCGCTGCCGCCCCAGATGGAGCTGCACCCGGTGGCGTTGCCCACGACCATCCGATCGCCGAACAGCTGGGTCACCAGCTTGGCGTAGGGGGTTTCGCCGCACCCGGCGCAGGCACCGGAGAATTCCAACAGCGGCTGGCAAAACTGGCTGCCCTTGACCGATGTCGGTTCCATGAGCCGGTCGCGAATGGGCAGGGTTTCGGCAAACTGCTGATTGGGTATCTGCACCTCCGTCTGACTCTCCAGGGGGCGCATGACCAGGGCCTTTTTCTTGGCCGGACAGATATCGGCACAATTGCCGCAGCCCATGCAATCCTGGGGATAGATCTGCATGCGGAAATGATACCCCTTGAGCTCCTTGCCCAGTGCCTTCGGGGCGCCAAAGGCCGCCGGCGCGGCCTGCAGCTCTTCTTCCGTCACCAGGACCGGTCGCAGGCTGGCGTGGGGGCAGACCATGGCGCACTGGTTGCACTGGATGCAGTTTTCCATGATCCACTCGGGAATGTTGATGGCCACGCCGCGCTTCTCGTACCGCGTGGTGGCCACCGGGAAAATCCCGTCCGGCCGGAAGGCGCTCACCGGCAGGCTGTCCCCCTGCTGGACCAGCATGGGCCGCATCACGCTTTTTACGAAGTCCGGTTCCGCCACCGCTTGCGCGGCGGCCGCCTCACCGGCCTGGGCCCACTCCGGCGGATAGTCGATGGGCACGAGGTGATCCAGGGTATTGTCCACCGCGGCGATATTCATGGCCACGATTTCGTCGCCCTTCTTGCCGAACATCTTCTTGATCTGCTCTTTCAGATAGGCGATGGCCGCGTCCACCGGGATGACATTGGCCAATTTGAAAAAGGCCGTCTGCATGATCATATTGATGCGGCCGCCCAATCCGATTTCGCCGGCGATCTTGACCGCATCGATGTTGTAGAACTTCAATTTCTTCTCGGCGATGGCGCGCCGCATGGCACTGGGCAGGGCCGTATGCATGTCTTCGAGAGACCAGCTGGAATTGAGCACGAAGGTGCCGCCGGGCTTGATGCCTTCCAGCACGTCATAGGTCTGAACGTAATTGGATTTGTGGCAGGCGATGTAATCGGCGCTGTCGATCAGGTAGGTGGATTGGATCGGTTTCTTACCGAAACGCAGATGCGAAATGGTGATCCCGCCCGATTTCTTCGAATCGTAGGCAAAGTAGGCCTGGGCATACAGGTCCGTGTTGTCGCCGATGATCTTGATGGCGCTCTTGTTGGCACCCACCGTGCCGTCGGCGCCCAATCCCCAGAATTTACACTGCACGGTCCCCTCGGGGGCCACATCCAACCCGGGCGTCACCTCAAGCGAGGTATGGGTCACGTCATCGACGATGCCGACGGTGAAATGATTCTTGGGGGTCCCGGCGGCCAGGTTGTCGTATATTGCCCGGACCATGCTCGGATTGAACTCCTTGGAACTCAGCCCGTAGCGGCCGTTGATGATCAGCGGCGTCTGCTGCCGTTCCATATAGGCCGTGCACACATCCACGTACAGGGGGCCGCCGGGCGCGCCGCGTTCCTTGGTGCGGTCGAGAACGGCCATGCGCTTGACCGTCGTCGGGATGGCGGCAAACAGGCGCCGGTTGTCGAAGGGACGGTAAAGACGAACCTTGACGAGGCCGATCTTCTCACCCCGACCCGCGAAGTCGTTCACCGTCTCCTCGATGGTCTCGCAGCCCGATCCCATGGCGATGATGATGTTTTCGGCTAGCGGATGCCCGACGTAGTCGAAGGGCCGGTAGTGACGACCGGTCAGGTCGCCGACCTTTTGCATGTACTCGTCGATGATATCCGGCACGGCCAGCCAATAAGGGTTGGCGGCCTCGAGGTTTTGAAAGTAGATGTCCGGGTTCTGGGCCGTGCCTCTCAGTTCGGGGGATTCGGGATTGACGCCGCGGGCACGGAAACGTTCGACGGCGTTCCAGTTGACCAATCCGGCCATGTCGGCATAATCGATCAGGGCCACTTTCTGAAGCTCATGGGAGGTGCGGAAACCGTCGAAAAAGTGCACGAAGGGAACGCTGCTCTCGATGGCCGCCAGATGCGCCACCAGACCCAGGTCCATGACCTCCTGCACGGAGGCCGAGGCCAGCAGCACGAAGCCGGTCTGCCGCACGGCCATGACGTCTTGATGATCACCGAAAATGGACAGGGCGTGTCCGGCCAGGGAGCGGGCGGTCACGTGAAATACCGCCGGCAGGAGTTCCCCGACCATTTTGTACATGTTGGGGATCATCAGCAGCAGTCCCTGGGAGGCGGTAAAGGTACTGGTCAGCGAACCGGCCGCCAAGGATCCGTGCACGGCGGCGGCGGCGCCCGCCTCGGATTGCATCTGGCTCACCTTCATGACCTGTCCGAAGGCGTTTTTCAGACCACCCGCCGCCCATTCGTCGCAGAGTTCGCCGATCGGTGAAGAGGGGGTGATGGGATATATGGCCGCAACGTCGCTCATGGCGTAGGCCACATGCGCCGCAGCCGTATTTCCGTCTATGGTTTGCATCACTGGGGGCATTTATGTATCTCCTTGCAGCTGGCTGGGGGTTCATTGGCGGTCCGGTTGGCCCTTCCATCGCATCGATCGATTGGCAAATGGCGAATCCATGGTGAATTTCGGTCCCCAGCATGGCCCGAGGGAGAGTGCCACCGCCGCATGGCGGTGGAGGATTGAGGATGATGGCCGAGTGGGCGCAGCTGGGGACCGAAAAATCTTATTTTGGGATCGACGCTAAATACTTCTTTCCTGACCCTCCCAGTACGGTTTGCGCAAGATCCGTTTGAGAACCTTACCCGTGGCGGTACGGGGAAATTCATTCATGATCTCCACCGAGCGGGGACGTTTATACCCGGCCAGGTTGGCCGAGCAATGGGCCAGGATATCTTCGGGTGTAATGGAATCGCCGTTTTTCAGGATCACCAGGGCCTTGACCTCTTCACCGAAATCGGCGTGCGGAATACCGATGACGGCGACCTCGGAGACTTGGGGAATTTGGGAGATCACCTCCTCGATTTCGGCCGGATAGACATTCTCCCCGCCGCTGATGATCATGTCGTGCTTGCGGTCGGCCAGGTAGTAATAGCCTTCCTCGTCGAAATAGGCCACATCGCCGGCGGTGGCCCATTCACCGTCAATGGATTCGGCGGTTTTTTCAGGCGAGTTGTAATATCCGATGAAGGCCGAGCGGGCCTTGGCCCACAGCACGCCCTGGGTGTTCGGTGCGGTGATGACGTTGCCGGCATCATCGACCAGTTTGATTTCGATTCCCGGGTTGGGTTGACCGATACTGCGCACCTTGCGCATCTGGTCCTTGTGGCGCAGGGTGGTCAACGCACCGGTCTCGGTGGAGCCGTAGCCTTCACTGAAACGGACGTTATTGAAAAATTTCAGGGCCGCTTCCTTGGTCGTGGTCAGCAACGGCGCCGAGGAACTACCCAGGGAGGTCAGCGAGCTCATGTCGTACTTCTGCTTGACATCCTCGGGAAGATCCAGGACGCGGGTGATCATGGTCGGGACCATGGAGCTGGTGGTCACCTTCTCATGGTCGATGATCTGGAGAACCTTTTCCGGATCGAACCGGCCCGAGGGGAAGATCACGTTCGTTCCGCCGCACCACAGGGTGATCAAGGTCGACCAGACACTGTTGGAGTGGCAGATGGGAATGATGGCCAGAAGGACGCGCTGGTTCAGCTTGATATGCGGCTTGCCGGCCGTGCGGACGAAAACGTTTTTGACGATATCCAAGGTGCCGCGGGTGGTGTTCATGGCACCTTTGGGAAATCCCGTGGTTCCGGAGGTATATCCGAAGTAGAAGATATCGTCTTCTTTCTGCTGCACGTTGTCCGGTTCGCTGGTCGGCTTGCCGGACAAGAAATCCTCGTAATGGGTGATGCCCGCCGGTGTCTCGTCCTTGGGGCCGATGACGAAGATATGCTCCTTTTTCACCTTGGGGATGTTTTCCAGGCGGATTTTATCAAACAGCTCCTTGCCCACGAAAAGTACTTCGGAATCGGAGTTGTTGATCACATACTCGAGTTCGGCCGGCACCAGGCGGAAGTTGACCGGCACGGAAATCATCGCCGCCCGGGTCAGGCCATGGTAGATCTCGAGAAATTCGATGTTGTTGTACATGATAATCGAGCATTTGGCCTGCCGTTTGAGCCCGAGCCCAAGGACGGCGTGGGCCAGTTGATTGGCACGGTTGTTCAATTCGGCATACGTCACCCGCCGGTCCTCGAAAACGGCCGCCACCTTGTCCGGATACCGCCATGAACTGATTCTTAACCCATCTGCTAAATTCATCTATCCCTCCTGCACGGATTATTTACGTTCCAGGGTGATGGCGTACCCCATGCCGCCGCCGATACACAGCGTCGCCAACCCTTTGGTGTAATTTTTACGTTTCATTTCCATGGCCAATGCATAGGTGATCCTGGCGCCGGTGCAACCGACGGGATGACCGATGGAAATGCCACCGCCGTTGGGGTTGGTTTTTTCCCAGTCCATCTTCAACTCCCGCATGCAGGCCAGTGCCTGTGAGGCAAAGGCTTCGTTCAGTTCGATGCAATCGACGTCTTCCATGCGCCAGCCGGCTTTTTGCAGCGCCAGGCGCGTGGCCGGGATAACGCCGCAGCCCATATACGCCGGATCGATGGCACCGGCCGCATGGCTCTTGATATAGGCCAGGGGCGCCAACCCCAGTTGGGCTGCTTTCTCCGCCGCCATGATCACCACCGCCGCCGCGGCATCGTTGATTCCCGACGCATTGGCGGCCGTCACCGAACCGTCTTTCTTGAAAAACGGTTTCAGCTTGGCCATCTTCTCCATCGACGTGTCCATGGGTCTTTCATCCGTATCAAAGGGCATCGGCTCTCCCTTGCGCTGGGGAATCATCACCGGAACGATTTCATCCTTCAGCATGCCGGCCTGGATCGCCGCCCGGGCCCGTTGATGGCTTTCAAGGCTCAGCTGATCCTGGTCCTCACGACTGATCTTGTACTTCTCGACGATATTTTCAGCGGTCATGCCCATGTGATACCCGTAGTAAAGTTCCCACAACCCGTCATGCACCATCAGGTCGATGGCCTCGGCATTGAACATGCGGGCGCCGCCGCGAAGCTTGGGCAGGGCGTACGGAATCTGGCTCATATTCTCCATGCCGCCGGCGACAATCACCTCGGCATCGCGGCTTGGATCGACTGGACGCCCAGGGCGATGGCCTTCATGCCCGAGGCACACACCTTGTTCACCGTGAACGCCGGGGTCTCCTTGGGCATGCCGGCGTAAATGGTGGCCTGGCGGGCCGGGTTTTGCCCCTGGCCGGCCTGGACCACGTTGCCCATGATGACTTCGTCCACCTCGATTTCCCGATGGCTGTCGTCCCACCGGCGATACTTCTCTTCCAGGGCAATGATGCCATCGGCTTTAAGCGGCTCCGGTGCGGTGTCTTGCATGGCCTTTGTCGCCTTGGGTTTCAGGCCCGCTTTCATCAGGCTTTCGCGAATGCAAATGGCTCCCAGCTCGGCGGCGGGGATATCTTTCAGCGTTCCCAGAAAATTACCCACGGCTGTTCTTGCTCCACTGACGATTACGACTTCTCGCATGATTTCTCTCCCATTGGGGTGCGTTTGGGGACATCCTTTAAATGCTGTCCGCGGCTCGTCTTTTAGGCAGACGTCCATTTTGCGGCATCAATTTTCATCGAGCATCTCAATCCGGCAGTATCCATCTTCCTCGTCATCGCATTTGCCCCATTTATAGGTTCGTCCCTCAAATTCGCGGTTGATGAAATCGGACGAAGCCGGGCTGTATTTTTCGGGTGATGCCCAGAACATCTGCGGCGGACCGTAGGGGGGGATGTGTTCAAGATTGTTGGGTGCAATGCACCACTCCACCGGGTATTTGATCGGACGCCCCGCCTTGGTGGTCCACACCGGCAGGGATTTCTCCATAGTCCATTCGAAGACACGCCCCAGGGAAAGCACCAGGTCGATATCGATACCGGTTTCGATGCCCATTTCATCCAGCATGACCAGCGTATCCTCGGTGGGGCAGTTGCCCACTTCCCATGCGTTGGTATAAAGGGGCCCGCTGCCCTTTCCGGGGACTCCGTCGACCATGAAGGCCGGCTGCCCGCCGCCCATCCCCAGGGAGGTCTCGATGACCCGGGCACCCGCCAGGATGGCCGCAAAGGTGTTGGCCAGGCTCTGCCCACGGCATTCGTGAAAGTGAGAAATCCTGAACTTGATTTGATCGTCATACTTGCCGTAACGGTCGACCAGCGCCGACATGTATTCGAAGCTTCGCCGGGGATTGGATTCACCGGTGGTGTCGCAGGGGGTGAAATTGCGGATGCCGTGGTCCATCCCCCAGTCCATCAGCTCGAATGTGTTCTCGATGGGTACCGGTCCGGCAATCGGTGAACCATAGGTGCAGGCGATGGCCATATCGATTTCAAAACCATTGGCCTCGGCGATCTTGATCATCGCCGGAATTTCCTCCAGATACTCCTTGCGGGTCCGCCCGGAATTCCGGCGGCCGTGCAGATCCTCGGCCGAAATGGTAAATGCGACACTATTGGTCGGGTAGCCTCTCTGGGCCATTTCGGCGGCGCGCTCGAAGGCCTTGGTGGTCATCCCGTAACACTTGAGATGGGGTTTTTCCTCCTGGACGATTTTCAATTTGCAGACGCGTTCCAGCACCTCCTCGGCGTCCACACTTTGGGCCAGCAGTTTCGGATGACCGAAGTTGGTGACCTCGATGTACTTGTAGCCTGCCCGAACCAGCTGATCGGCGTACCAGACCTTTGCTTCGGTCGGAACGGTTTTGGATGCGTGTTGCAGACCATCCCTCAATAAAAGCTCCAGCATCACGATTTCATCGGGCAATTGGATTGATGGTTGGGTCATTTGATTGCCTTTTTCTTTAGCCATGGTGGCACTCCTTGATCCTGGTTTCCAGCTTCACGGAAATGGTTCGTGGGTAAGGATAATGACCGATGCTTGCAAACTCGGTTTTGGGGGCAATGCCGCGGTTTAAGTGACGCTCGTCAGGTGGTGACCCGGACTTCGACAGCCCATTGCCCTTGCTTTTCAAACGCGTCGCATAAAGTAATGAAAGTCTCATCACCACCGGTCTCGAGTGGTCTTCCGCTGGGCGAGTAGATTCTTATCCTTGCCCCTTTTTTCAGATCGGACATTCTGGTTTCACGCCATTTGTTCATGCCCATGTCTTTGAATATTTTGCGGTTGTCGTTTACTTCTTTGAGAATCATTGTAGGCCTCCATTAATGTTTATTATTGTGGTGAGTTGGCCCTCGTTAACCCCTTCCCCGATGGGGTTTGTTCCATGTGTTGATTACAAGCAATTTTATTTTCCTATTTATATTCTTTTTATTAATCTAATTATTGTTTTACTCCGTATCCTGTCAAGCTGAAAAGCTGTTTCCGGGAGAAACAGTTATTATTCACTATTCCCATATAATGTTGGATTTTCAGGCGTTAATTCACGGCAGTTTGGATCGCCGCCGAGGCCGCGACGCAAACGTTTCGCCGGAATATGAAGTTAGTTTTAGTTTATGAATGTAGTCTTAAAAAAGCGGGCTGGTTTTATATGGACTTGTCTTTTTCATTCCTGAAGACTATGATGGTATTCACAATACGAATAAACACTAACAATTCGAATATTCATTCACCCCATGGCCGAATGCGGTGTTTTGGAGATTTGACATATGGGTATCGAGGAAAGAAAAGAACGCGACAGAAAGATGAGACGTGAACAGATCCAGCAGGCCGCATTGGAATTGTTCACCCTCAAAGGGTTCGCGGCCGTGAAAATGGTTGATATTTCAGAACAGTCCGAGCTGAGCATCGCCACGCTCTATCTTTACTATAAAAGCAAGGACGATCTTTATGCCTCCCTGATTGAGATCGCGCTCGAAGATCTGCATACCCAGGTGGGTGCGATCTACGAAAATAAAAAGTTGTCGCCAAAATCGAAAATCCTTGCCTTCAAGGATGCGCTTTACCAAACCTACCAGCGGCACCCCACCATTTTAAACATCGTCATCCACGTTCAACTCTACGACACCTTGACGGCGATTAATCCTGACATTCTTGACCGTCTCAATGACCTGGGCAAACAGATTCTCAAGATGTTTACCGATACCTTTAACGACGGTGTCCGCAATGGAAAGTTTAAACGCGGTAAAGCCATCGCCCATGCGGATATCCTCTGGTCCACATTCATCGGTCTTTATCTTTTCGAAGAATCCAAGCGCAGGCTCAACCCCAAAAAAGATTTCTTCAAGGCAACCTTGGATCGCGCCTATAAAATCATCTGTGACGGTATCGCCCGGACGGCGCAGGCGCTCCCCGAATCGTGAAATTCGGTTCTCCAGAAAGCGCCAGTGATTTTTGATTAAGCAAGTATCGCATAAACCAAATCGTCGGAGGGTTAGTGTTCAAGCGCACATCACCGGAAGTGGGCTTGCAGCCCCTTCAAAAATGGATTGTGCGCACGCTCGGCAGCGACGGTTGAGAACGTCTCGGGTCCATAATTGTGGCCGGGGAAAATGACCGTTTCATCGGGTAGCGCCATTAGCCGGCGATGAATGGACGTCAGAAGCTCCCTTTCGGATCCCACGGGCCCGTCGACACGGCCGATGGAACCGACAAAAAGCGTGTCGCCGGTGAGGCACACCCCTAACTGCTCCTGGAACAGGCAGATTCCGCCGGGCGAATGGCCCGGCGTATGGATCACTTGCCATTGGTGTGACCCTATCGTGATAAAATCGCCATCGTTGACCACGCGGTCGGCGGGTGGCGATTTCTGGGTAGAGAACATCCTTAACCAGAAATCGCCGATTTTATTCAGATAGGCGGCCTCGTTTTCATGGATAACGATTTTTGCACCGGTTTTCGCCTGCATCTCGGCGTTGCCCATGACGTGATCGACGTGTCCGTGTGTGTTTACGATCGACTCGATTTTCAATCCACTTGCTTCCGCCATGCCGATCAATCGATCCACATCGTCCGCAGGGTCCACGACGATGGCCCTGCCCGTGGGGATATCGCCGATGAGATAGGCAAAGACGGCGTGATCACCGACTTCAATCTGCCGAAAAAATATTTGCGCTTCCATTTCGCGCTATCCCTTGGACCCCAGGCGAAGCCCCCCATGCAGAAAGTAGGTTTCTCCGGCGACGGCTTCATTGCGATACAACTCGCCGATCAGGGAGGCCACTTCCTCGGGTTCAATCAGTCGGTTAATGGGAACGTTTTCAATGATTCGATCCAATGCCTTCTGATTCATTCCCCTGACCATCTCCGTGCCCACGTACCCCGGGGCAACGGCGACACATCTGATTTTATCGGCGAGTTTTTTCCTGAAAAATTCAGCGGTAATGACTTTGGGAATCACCGACATGGCCGCCTTTGTCGACGAATAGTTGATCTGCCCGGCAGTGCCCAACGAGCCGGTGGAAGAGATGAGGCAGATCAGCCCCTTGCAGCCGCCGTTGATCATCTGCTCGGCGCACTCGCGGATCGTCAGGAAAACGCCGGTCAGATTGATATCGACCACTTTTTGAAATTGGGCCAATGTCATCTTTCCGCTGACTTTGCCGGTTTCCCGATCGGTGGCCACGAATAGACCGTCATTGATGATACCGGCGCACGGAACCACCAGATTGATCGCCCCGAATTTTTCCATGGCCAACGTCGCCAGCGCGTTACAGTCCGCTTCGCTGGTGACGTCACACGTCATGGTGACCACCTCACCGCCCATGGCCTGAATCGCGTCTTCAACCCTTTTCAGGCTTTCCTGGCTGACATCACCGAGGACAACTTTCCCCTGGTGTTGAACCCAGTACTTGGCGATGGTTTCGCCGATACCGCTTCCCCCACCGGTAATGACGGCAACTGAATTTTCTATCGACAGCATTTGGTTGGTCCTCCCCATTGAGTTTGTGTGTTCGCATTACACGCCCTTGGCCCACTTTTCAGATGGCTGCATATCCTTGGACAACCATGCGGTGACGATCTGCCTGGCTGCATTCTGTGGGTCGATACGGTGTTCACAGACATTGTCCAACGCCTTGCCGAAATCATTTCCATTGTAAATGTCGCTCAGAATGGTTTTTATGAATTCGGTTTCGATATTTCGTTTGAGCTCTTCTCGGATCTGACGCTGGCGACGTTGCTTGATCTTCTTGTCGCAATTCAGATAGCGTCGGTGCTCGCCCAACCCCTCGTAAAGGGTATCCACGCCCTTGTTCAGCGATGCGGACGTCTTGATGATCGGTGGTTTCCAGCTGAGCCGGTAATCAATGCGGTCCAGCATTCCCTTCAAGGCGTGGGCGATATTTTCCGCACCGGGGCGATCGCATTTGTTAACCACGAAGATATCGGCGACTTCGATCAAGCCGGCCTTCATGATTTGGACGCCGTCTCCCGACTCCGGCGTTAAAATCACCACGACGGTATCCGTTGCCTTGGCCACATCCAGCTCGGATTGTCCGACACCCACCGTTTCAATGATGATGATGTCTTTGCCGCAGGCATCGAGAATTCTGGCCGCCTCTTTTGTCGTGCGGGATAAGCCGCCCATGATGTTTCCGGAACTCATGCTGCGGAAAAAGTAGTTATACTCCGTTTTTTTGATGTTCACCCGAACCCGGTCGCCCAAAAGGGCGCCACCGGAGAACGGGCTGCTCGGATCGACGGCAATGACCCCGACATTCTTGCCATTTTTACAAAACATCTTGACCAGTTTGTCGACCGTCGTACTCTTGCCTGCTCCGGGGGCGCCGGTAATACCGATATAATAGGCTTTCCCGGAGAAGGGGTACAATTGTCGCATGATGTACGGGGCCTGTTCATCATCGCGTTCAACAAGGGAAATCAATCTTGACGTACAGGCTTTATCTCCCGTTAGGGCGGATGCGATAATATCGTCGATCTTTTTCATGTTTCACCATGCATTCGCTAAGTTGAAAACTATGCCAAGGCGACCGTAGACCTTATCCCATCGATAATCACCTGCATGGGCGTATCCGGCAGGTAGACCTTTGCGATTCCATGTTCCTCTTCCAGACTACGGGCATCTTTGGGTGCCATGACGCCGCCCATGAAAACCTTGATGTGATCCAGGCCTCTTTCCTTGAGCAGGCGCACGACTTTCGGCCCCAAGGTCAAATGACTGCCACCCAGGGAGCTCAAGCCAATGACGTCGGCGTCTTCTTCAACCGCTGCTTCCACGATCTGTTCCGGAAACTTATTTCCCAGATAGATCACTTCCATTCCGGAATCCTTAAGAAATTGGGATACCAGATATACACCTCGCCAATGAATATCCAGGCCCAGCTTGGCCATGACCACCCTGATCTTTCTTTCCATATTCGCCATCTCCCTTATTTTATTCAAGTAATCGTATGTCCGGCCGATCCTCTCACGCACCCGCACGATGCGTCATGCGCGCATTTTGCACCGAGACGGTTGACACCGGTTATAAGAGCGGAAATGCCCAAAGTCCGAACTCTTCCCTGAAGGTCTCTTCAATTTCACCCAGCGTCACCAGGTTTTTCACGGCCTCGAGACAGTGGGGCACCAGGTTTTCTTCACGATGACATGCATCTTTCAGGGCATCCAGACATTCCTGAACCTTGGTGCTGCTGCGCTCTTTTCTCAGTTTTTCCAATTTGGTTTTCTGCCGGCTGTAGGTTTCGGGGTACTCGTAGACTTCGATGGCTTTTGTCTCTTTTTCCGCGGCAACCTGGAAGTTGACACCGACGATCTTCATCTCGCCGCTTTCGATCTTCTTCTGGTAGTCCATGTTGTAGGTGCTGATTTCACGGTGCAGCCAGCCGTCTTCAACGGCCTTGACCAACCCGCCCATGCCTTCGATTTTATTGATGTGGTCCCAGATCCGCTGGACCATCTGGTCGGTGAGGTATTCCACATAATAGGATCCGGCCAAGGGATCCACCGTGCTACAGATGCCGGTTTCGGCTTGGAGAATCTGTTGCGTGCGAAGCGAAAGCAGTGCCGCCTCTTCAGTCGGGGCTGAATACGCCTCATCGTAGGAGTCGATATGCAGGGATTGACACCCGCCCAATACGGCCGCCATTCCCTGGAAAGCGGATCGCGCCACGTTGTTGAGGGGTTCCGTGGCCGGCAAGGTTACCCCGGCCGTCTGCACATGGAAGCGCATGAGCAACGATTTGGGTTTTTGCGCATTATAGCGTTCTTTCATCAGCTGGTACCAGACCTTACGGCTGGCCCGGCATTTGGCGATCTCTTCGAAGAAATCATTGTGCAGATCCCAGAAAAAAGACATCCGGGGCGCGAAATCGTCGATCTTCATGCCCCTTCGGATCAATTCATCGGCGGTGGCCATGGCATTGGCGATGGCCGTGCCGACTTCTCCCACGGCATCGGTGCCGGCTTCGCGGAGATTATAGCCGTTGTAGCTTACCGGGTTCCATCGGGGGATATTCTTGCATACCCATTCGATGACATCACATTGCATGCGGAAGGATGCCTGGGGGGGAAGAATCTCAGGAGCGCTTCCCACACAGGTCTCCATGATGAAGTCATTCTGGCAGGTGCCGGCAACACTCGTCCAGGGGGTTCCCCGCTGTTCGGCCACGGCAAAGTACATGGCCGGAATAACCAGGCTGGTGCTGGGCAGATGGGTAACAATGTTGGTACTCGCCGTTCCCAGATCGATGTCCTTGAAGAAGGCGTCGATATCCCAGATGGAATCCACTGCCGCACCACAGGCACCGACGTTGCCTTCGGCTTCGGGATCGTCGGAGTTATAACCCCGGACGGTGGGCAAATCGAAGAGGATGGATATGCCCGTTGCGCCATGGTCGAGCAGGTAGCAGACCCTTTCGTTACAGTCTTCCGGTGCGCCCAGCCCGGCTAGCTGGCGGACGGTGAAGAATCTTCCCCGGTACATATTGGGGTAGACGCCGCGCAGATAGGGCGGGTGTCCGGAAAAGCCAATGTCTTCCGTGTAATTGAGATGGTCGATGTCAGCCGGGGTATAAATCAATTTGATCGGAATGCCTGAATGCGTAAAATACTTGCCTTCCGATTCACGATCCGCATCCCGCAAACTATTATCGAACCAATCCTGATAGTTTGCCTTGATTTGCTTCACATGTTCTTCGCTGAACAGACACTCTGGCGGGCTTTGATTACGGACTTGACGGGTTTCAAGCATATATCCTCCTGTTGTGTTGTTGCAGACCACCTTTATTCATGTGGTGCTTACGATGTGCGGAAAAAAAAGGATTGACACCGAAGTATAATTCTCATGCTCAGTATGAGTAAAAAATAAATCTATGTCAATATATTAACTGAATTATAGTTAGTAAGCACTATTAATGTATGCTGGCAAGCTGGGGAATAACGCTATTTTATAACCATTAGCCCGGAGAACAGGTAGATAGAGAGCCTTAAGGGACTACTCTTCGGAGCTTCCATAGAAGTTCATTTCGATGCGATAACCATCTTCTTCGCTCAGTGTTACGTTGGCATTCGGATAGCGCTTGGTGAATACATGGATCATCGCCGAGTTGTTTTCCAAGACGGAAGCGCCAAACCATTTATATCCATTTTCAATGGCTATCTTCTCCATTTCTTGAAGAAGATAAGACGCGATGCCCATATTCTGAAAATCTTCACGCACCACAAAAGCGATTTCCGCTCCCAAGTTCGTGCCTTCCGAATAGGAGCCGACGGCAATGATTTCCTGATGGTTGACATTCTGATTGACCCCGATCAAGGTGATGTTTTTGCGGTAATCGATCGCCGACCATTCTTGTTGCGCCAGTTCGTGGGTAAACAGCTCCATTTGATAAAAATAGCGCCGATAGACGGTTTCCTTTTCCAACGAATAAAAGAAATTTCGATAGGCAAATTCATCCGACGGCAACAATGGCCGGAAGGAAAGAACCTTGCCATTTCTCAGCTCGTAGGTACTTTTATAGGCTTCAAGAAACAGCAGGTCATCGAACGAGGGGGGAATCTGGTCTTGGAAAATATAATGCCGTTGTTTGGCCACGTTGATCAATTCGGCGCGGAAATCCGGATGCGCAATCTGCGCCAGTTCCATGACCCGCTGATAAACGCCCTTTCCATGAAGCGTTGCGATCCCATATTCGGTAACCACATAATGGACATCACCACGCGTCGTCGCGACCCCGGCACCCAGACTCAAATGCGGCACGATCCTGGAAATCGTCCCCTTTTTTGCCGTTGACGGCAGGGCAATAATCGAAAAGCCGCCCTTGGACATGGAACTGCCACGTAAGAAATCGACCTGGTCGCCAATGCCGCTATAAAAAATGAAACCCAACGAATCCGAACACACCTGCCCGGTCAAGTCGACTTCCAGGGCCGAACTGATCGATATCATACGCTCATTACAGGCGATCACGGTGGGGTTGCTCACATAATCCGATGTGCTGAAGTAAAACATGGGATTGTTATTGACATACTGGTAGATTTTTTCGCTTCCCATGCACATCGATGCAACGGATCGTCCGATGAGGTGGGTCTTCTTTGAGTTGTTGATGACATTGCTTTTGAAAAGGGGAATGAAACTATCGGTGATCAATTGGGTATGCAGGCCCAGATCCTTTTTATTGCCCAAATACGCCAATATCGCATGGGGCAGTGACCCAAATCCGATCTGGAGCGTCGCACCATCTTGAACCAGCTGGGATACATAGTGGCCGATCCGTCGTACCACCTCGGCATTTTTGATTCTCGGCGCAAAACCGAGCAGCGGCTCTTCATGCCACACCACATGATCCAGTTTTTCCACGTGGACAAAAGCGTCCCCAAAGGTTCTTGGCATCAATGGGTTGATCTGGGCGATGACCACCCGTGCATTTTCCAGGGCGGCCTTGGTGACATCGACGGAAATCCCCAAGCTGCAATAGCCAAATCGATCCGGTGGACTCACTTGAACCAGGGCAACATCGATTCCGATCAAGCCATTGGTGAACAAACCCGGAATCTGTGACAGATAGGCCGGAATATATTCGATCTTGCCTTCAAACGCGGCGGCTTGCATGGGCACACTGATAAAAAACAACTTCAGCGCGAAGCGTTTGAAAAATTGATCGTCTTTAATGTACTGGGAAAGCGTGTAGGACAGCATTTGGTAAAGCACAACATCCTCGACATCGGTTTTTTCGATTAATGTCCTGATCAGATGTTGCGGCTCGCCAACGCCGGTTCCGATGAAGACCCTGGATCCTTTCTTGATTTTCGCCAATGCTTTTTGTGCGTCAATTGTCTTCAGGTCGGAAGGAATTGTAGCAGTCATTGACAGATCCTTAAAATAAGTTGTTTGCTGATTCGCAACAGGCAATCCGGAATCTATTTATTCAACAATCGCGATCCTGGCCCGTTGCACCTTCGATGGATTTATAATTTCTTTTTTTGTCTCATTCCGCTATACTGAAAGTACTCTTCCCCCTAGGACAACATTTTTTAACCCTAAACCATAATGGAGATGCGCGATGAACGACCTTGATGCGACCCCGGCAATCAAAGAACCCATCTGCTCCAGACACAAACGGACCGATATTTTTCTGCTCCCATCGGGAAAGCAGTTGCGTGTGGTCGCTGAGATGAAGGACAGCATTCACCATTTATGTATTGAGATGGTGGTCAATCACCCATCCTTGCGTATCCGATCGATTCGTTGCGATATGGTATCCGTACCCGATCCGATCTGTCGTCAGGCGCGTCACTGCTTTGCGGAATTGATCGGCAGACGTGTGCTTCCCGGGTTGCTCGGCAAAAATAAGCAGAATCCATCAACCGGCTGTACCCATTTGAGCAACCTTTTTCACGATGCCTGCTATAACCTCATCATCGCCCAGGGGCATATCGTGAAAAAACAATTGGACGATCTCTTTCCGGGGATTACCGAGGCACAAATCCTGAAGTTCTTTTTAAAGTTTCGTCCTGAGCTGCGAAACAGTTGCGTCCGCTATGCAGACAACAGCCCCATGATGGATGTGGTCCGTAAATCCCCTTTTCCTCAGCATGCTGACCGGTTGGTCGCCCTTGCGCCGCATCTGGCTAAACAGCCATTGATGCGATCGTCTTTATTGCATCAGATGGTGGTGAAAAAAGTTTGCCGTATAATGGATCGCTTGCTGGCGGTGTTCCGAATTCGTGAAACGATGGTCCGCCCCGTCAAAGACTTTGATGGTTTTCGGTTTTCCAATGTTTTTGTAGAGCTGGTAGGCGTGCGTCAGGGAGACCCGTTCGTCGGCGGTTCCATGGAGAATCATGCAGCGCTGGATGGTTTTCAACTTGGATAAAGGAGCGTACCGCCTCAAATCGTTATAGAACGCGTCCCCCAAAACAACCGGCCCGATTTTTGTTTGATGATTCCGGGACCGGCGGATTTCATAGGGTGTCGCCCAGGTGACGACGGCATGATAAATGCTGCTTTCCGACGCCTCCCAAAGTGAAACAAGACCTCCCATACTACTTCCCATCAGACCGATCCGGGTATTGTTGACATAGGATGTCTGACGCAAAAAGCCGGAGACGGCCGCCAAGTCCGCACGTCTATTGGTGAGGGTTGTCTCCGAAAGGTCGCCCTGGCTCTGCCCGCAACCGCGATGATCGTAACGCACCACGACAAAACCGCAACTCGCGAGGTGTTGGGCCAGCGCCATGAATTTGGTGCCGTCTTTGTTGCTAAGAAGTCCGTGCGAGCAGATGATCGCGGGTGCCGGAAGCATGGCGGGAAGATGAATCCGCCCGTGGATTTTCAATCCATCGCTCATGGTCGTGAAGTGTATAATGTTGAAGACGATGTTTTTCATCATTCGACTTGGGGGGAATGGGTTGACGATCACCGATCCTCCTCAACGGGTTTCAGCGTGCACAGCTGAGACTTCCAGGTCGGATAGCCCATGATCGGCTCCCGACTTTCGGCACGGCAATCGGTGAGCAGGTTGCAATTCCCTTCTCCTTGCCAGCCGTGGGGCACCAGGATGACACCATCGGCAACCCGATCATCCACGCGGGCGTTCATGCGCGCCTGCCCGCGATCGGTCTCCACGTAAACCGGCTGGCCCTCCCTGATATGATAATCCGCCGCTGTTGCCGGTGACATCTCGGCGACCGGAGCGGGTCGATACTTACGCAATCCGTCGATATGGTGCATCTGGCTGGCGGTGTAAAACAGATCCCGCTGGCCGGTGGAAAGGATCAGCGGATACTTTTCACCCAACTCCTCCCAGCGCTTTCCCTGGGGGCTTTTTTGCGGTTCGGTGTAGGTGGGCAGCGGGTCGAATCCCACGTCGGCCAAATCCTGACTGTAGATCTCGATCTTGCCTGACGGCGTGCGCCACATGCCATCCTCGGTCTCGTAAACCTTCTCCTGGTAGTAATCGCCCTGCGGTTGCTTCTGATGCAGGTGATCGAAATCCAGCTCGCAGGGCTGCAACAGATCTTTGACCAGTTCCTTTTCAGATGGCCAGTAAAAGACATCGCGCATGTTCATGCGTTCGCACAGCCCTTTATAAAGGTCGAGCACGCTACGGGACTCGCCCACCGGTTCGATGGCCTGTTCGCGAATCATCAGGTAGGGCAGGCAGTGGCAGACATTGTAGTTATAGGCGATACTCCAGCCTTCCAGGTAACTGGTCGCCGGCAGGATGTAGTCGGCCAGGGCCGTGGTATCGGTCATGAACTGCTCGTAGACCACCAGCAACGGGAGTCGCTTGAAGGCCGCCTTGAAGGCATTGGCATCGGGCATGGTCACCACGGGGTTGCCCCCCAGGACCATAAACCCCTTGAGCTTGTCGGGAATGTTCTCCGGTACCATGGAGACGATGCCGTAAGGGCTGGTGCGTCCACGAAGTTCATAGAAGAGGGGATATTTGTCGGTTCCCAGGGGGTGACCACCGCCATTGGTGGGCAGGAAGATATTTTTCAGGGCCAGGCGCGGGCTGAGCACCCAGCCGCCGGGGACGTTGATCCCGCCGACAATGGTCTGCAGGATCGCGATGGCGCGGTTGGTCTGGGTGCCGTTGGCCTGCTGATCCTGGGTGCAGGTGCCCTGGTAAATCGCCGCCCCCTTGGTGGTGGCGAACAGGCGCGCCAGCTTGCGGATGTCATCGGCCGGGATCCAGGTGATTTTCTCGGCCCATTCCGGCGTGTAGGGCTGCACATGGGGAACCAATTGGTCGAATCCCAGGGTCCAGCGATCGATGAACGCCTTGTCGTAGAGTTTTTCATTGATGATGACATGCATCAGTGCCAATGCCAGGGCGCCGTCGGTGCCGGGTCGGATCTTCAGGTACATCTCGGCCTTGTCGGCCAGCTTGATCCGCTTGGGGTCGATCACGACGATCTTGGCGCCGCGGCGCAGATTCTTGGTGATGGCCAGGCGCAGGGGAAAATCGGACTCGTTGGGGTTATGCCCCCAGAGAATGTAAAGATTGGAGTCCAGTTCCTCCACCGGATATTTACCGAAGGTGATCTGGCGACAACGGATGCGCATCCGGTAGCAAATGCTTTCCACGGAGAAATAGTTGGGCGATCCATAAGCGGCCCGGAAACGGTGGGTCAGCGCCACCATTTCAAAGTTCTCGACCCCCACCGACCCACAAAAGAAACCCAATGCCTCGGGGCCGTATTTTTCCTTGATGTCCATCAGTTTGGCGGCGATTTCATCCAAGGCTTGGTCCCACGAGATGGGCTTGAACCCGGTACCGTCCTTTTTAAGCGGATGGCGCAAACGACTGGGGTGGTAGATATGGTCGATGGTGGCGCGTCCTTTTGGGCACAGATAGCCTTTGTTCAATGGGTGGGATGACTGCCCCTTGACGCTTGTCAGTTTGCCGTCGGCCACTTCCACTTCGATGCCGCAACTGTGGTAGCAAAGGACGCATCCGCTATAGAATTTTTTGGTGTTGGCACGCATTATGGACGATTCCTCCTTCATGCAATGATTAAGCGGAGTAGGGGAGATGATTGACTCGATCTTGGGATGTGACCCCGCATCCGATGAATTCGTTCGCGGCGAAATGCTAGGTTGGGTTCGAATAGAATGGGCATGAATGTTTTTATCTTTGCGACCCAACACATACAGATAACCGTTGGCGTCGATATAGCGACATCCCCGGTATGAAGCCAACCATCTTGGAGGGTCTGGCGCGTCAATTCCGGTTGTTTCCAATAGCCGAGCATGATGTTGCGGCTTTTGACGACAATCTCTCCAATTTCTCCACGTTGTAACCGACGGTTGCGGTTGTTCACGATTTCCAGCTTGACACCGCTTAACGCCCTGCCGGCACTGGCCAGCCGATCGGAGCCCGGCCCCTCCAAGATATGATCTTCCGGATCCAGCGCGGTGACGCTACAGCCCGCCGTTTCCGTGCTCCCATACCATTGTACCAGCGGTTTCCAATATTTCTGGATGCATTCCAAAAGGTTGCTGGTTTCGAAGAACGCCCGGAATAGGTCATCAGTTTCAAACTGGAAATATTGTAGCGTTCGAATGCGGCGTGCCGGTGAAGCCAGTTAAATAGCACCGGCACAAGATTGATATGTGTACAGCGCTCATTCTGGATCAATGCGAGAATTTCTTCGGCATCCACGTTGCGGTTGATAACGACCTTGCCGCCGGCCATGAGCATGCAAATCGCGTTGACCACTTCGGTATTGTAAAAAGGCAGAACACAACATCCCACGTCCGTTGGACGAATCTTCATGAGCGCCGACATGCTCAATGCCGAATGCATCACGTTTTGGTGCGACAGCATGACCCCCTTTGGTTGTCCCGTCGTCCCGCTGGTAAACACCAGCATGGCCATCTGGTTTTTATTGACCTTTGAAATCGGTTCATCCGCCGGTGCCTGGTCCAACAGGTCCTCATAGAACAGAAAACCGTTTCGCCGGTTTTGCAGCGTTATCCAATTGGGAACCGTCGGTGTGATGCTTCGGATGGCGTCGGCGCGGTCTTCTTCATCTTGCCCGATAAAACAGCAGGTTACCTCGCTTTCTGCGATGATATGGCCGATTTCGTCATTGGAGAAAAGGAAGTTCAACGGAACGACGCAAAGCCCCAATTTGGCTGCGGCAAAATAGATTTCCAGATACTGATGCGAATTCTTCGATAAGACGGCAATGCGTCCGTCTGGCGCGGCGCCCAAGGCCTGAAGTGCATGGGTAAGCCGGTTCACCCGCTGGTTTAACTCACGAAAAGTCAGTCTTTGTGTGGCGTATACGATGGCCTCTTTGTTCTCAAACCGAAGTGAATTGCGTTTGAGCGTGTCTGCTATAGTTTGCATCCGTACCCCCATTTTTACTTTAACGAACCTATTGTTAAGTTAAAAAAATCAAACGCATGCCCTTTCATCAGGGAATCATTGGGCCACTTTAAATCGGACATGAAGGGGAATGGTGTGAATTGCCCTGTATGCCAATCGCCGGAACGCCCTGGCCTCTGCCATCAAGATGCATACCCGGTACAGCCATCGATAGTAGAATTTCGGCAAGACAACCACCGCCCGAAGCGGATATAGCGCTCCTTCGGACCAGTAATACAGCCGTATGAATCGCATTCGATAGGCTATTCGCTTAACCGGCAATAACATCAATTTCTTTAATCGATTCATGCTGTCCTCCCATCTGCCATTCGGTATGCGTGATCAGATCGAGTGGAATTCGGTTAATACACAACCTATTGAATTCGATAATGATATAAGTTAGCGAGGGGATCATGCCAGTAGAACCTGCAATGTGTATAAAAAAATACGATCCTTTCTTTTATTGAATCCTAATCAGTATATAATGTGGATACATGACGAAAACAATCTGCAGAAATGACTATTTTGGATTAGTGAGAAGTCACTATAAGGCCGGGTAATACAAGATGGGGCTGTCGGGGCTCGGAGAAGAACGGATTGGATTACGGATAGGTTAGATTACGGATATGCGATTCACTCGCATTGTCCGGAACAATGGGATAGGGGAGACGTATGTGTTATTCGTAGCTATCGGTGGTATAGCCCTCCTGAATCGCATACTTCACCAAATCGGCGGTTTTTTTCATTTTCAGTTTTTTGATGATATTGGCGCGATGATTATTGACGGTATAAATACTGATGAATAATAGATCGGCAATCTCCTTGCTCGCCTTGCCTTCCGCAATCAGTTTGAGGATCTCTTTTTCCCGGACGGTCAGGGTCTCTTTATGCGATTTGGCCCCGTTCCGATAGACCCTCAGCATCTCCGAGGTGAGCTCCTTGGAAAGGGAGTTTGAAATATAATGTCCGCCATTACGGACACACGTGATCGCGTCAAACAATTCGTCGCCGGTGGATTCTTTAAGCAGGTACCCATCGGCTCCGGCCGCCAGTGCATGCTGGATGTAACAGCGTTTTTTGTGCATTGTCAGGATCACGATTTTGATTTCGGGATGACTGCTCTTGATTTCCCGGGTTGCCTCGATGCCTCTGAGCCCTTTCATCGAAATGTCAAGCAGAATCAAATCGGTTTGCTGCCGTTTCAGCAGCCTTAAAAGCTCGAGCCCGTCCGACGCCTCGCCGACAACGCACAAATCGGGTTTTTCCTGAATGATGTGTTTGACACCGTCTCTCAAAATAACGTGGTCATCAGCCAAAACTATACGATAGGAACTCATCGTTGCGTTCTCCTGCGGTGATTGGAATATTGAATGCGAGACGGCACCCAATGCCGACAATGCTAAATACTTCTATCGTGCCGCCCAACATCCGCGCACGTTCTTCCATCGCGGTCAGTCCCAAGCCGGCCTTGACGACATTTTCCTCCGCGTTACGGTCTCTGACAAAACCTTTCCCGTCATCGGCAATCTGGATGTCAACGGCCTTCTTTTTTCTTTCGATTTTGATCCAGACCTTGCGCGCCAGGGCGTGTTTTTGAATGTTGTTGAGGGCTTCCTGAAAGATGCGGTAGATCATGGTCCGCTGTTGCAGGGTAAATAGAGAATCTATTTTTTGCGTTTCAATGGAAACGATCAGTTTGCTATGGAGAGCAAAATCTTCGACCAACATCGCGATGGATTCGTCAAGCCCCAGATCTTCGATACATGTCGGACACAGTTCCTGGGATATGCGGCGCACATTTTCGATAATCTGATCGACGTAGCGGTTGGCGCCTTCACATTTTCCTTGTAAATGGGATTGGTCCGGCGGTAATGTTTTTTGTATGCTGCGCAGTTGGAGTTTCAGGACGGTGAGGTTTTGGCCCAGTTCATCGTGGAGTTCCAAGGCGATACGGCGCCATTTTTTTCCTGGGCATCCAGAAGATGAGAAGACAGCGAGCGTAAATTGCGCTCGGATTCCTTCAGTTTCTCTTCGGCGACCTTGCGCCGGGTGGTGTCCATGACAATGCCTTCGATATACCGGGGTTGGTTGCCAAGATCACGCAACACCACCCATCGATCATACAGCCAGCGATACGTTCCATCGCTTTTCTTGAAACGGTATTCGACCTCGCCAATACCGCGCTCCAGCGCTTCCTTAGCCTCGCGGCGGACCCGCTCGCGGTCATCCGGATGCAATCGGAGCAACACACTTTTTGACGTGATCTCCGATGCATCGGCCCCTTTCGATCCGAGCAGTTCGATGATTGAGCGGTTAAAAAAATGAAACCGATGCGTTTTTACATCGTAGCGGTAAATGCCACTTTGCAGTCTCTCGGCAACTTGCTTGAATTCATTAAAGATAGCAAGCGCATTGGCCTCCTTTTTTCTGTAGTCGGCCAATTTGGACTGCAAATTGGAAAGGATCTGTCCTAAGTCGTCATATGTCAGCGTGTTGCTCATTTCAGACCGTTGGGAACCGGTACCCGTCCCCCTTTGCTGATGTTCCATGATCCGCGCCGCCTTTCAATACCTTATAATAATCCATTTTTATCGAAAAGGGTTGTAAATTATGCATAATTCATAAAATAGTGAATGATAATCATATACCATTATCAAACTTAATGGTAGGTCAATCCCATGACGGTTCCGTTATCATCAATAAATCCAACCGATACATGACGTTTTGTCAGCACGATAGCCACCAGGTTAGAGTAAGCGTTCCCATATCGATGCACCCTCCATGGGAGCATAAAACAAAGATCTTGAAGGTGAAAGCATATTTTTTAGCTTGACATAATTTTACTAGTATTATTAACCTAATTCATAAAACTAAATACTAATCATTAAATAAGAAGCAGTTTTCAAACTATCTTTTAGGCAACCGGAAGCCATTCAACACATCAACAAAAAGGAGTATAAAATGCCAAAATTGGGTATCGAATTCGATGAAGCCGCACAAAAGAAACTGGAAGTGCCGCTGGGCAAGCGGGAGATCTATCCCTCCACAGGTAAATATGTGGCGGAAATTCTACGCGAACAGGGGGTGACCATTGCCTGGGGCGTTCCCGGCGGCCATATTTGGCATTTTGTGGACGCGATTTCGCGTATCGGCATCAAATTGATCATTTTCGGACACGAACAAAATACGGTCTATGCTGCTGAAGCATACAGCCAAGTCACCCAGAAACCGTCGGTGGCCTTCGGCACCGTCGGTCCGGGCACGGGCAACGCCTTCAGCCCGATGCAACAGGCTTATCTCAGCAACACCCCCATCATTTACCTCGCCGGCGGGATCGAACAGGAACACGACCATCTTTACAACACCATTCAAGAGAGTATTTGTTCCGAGTTTTTTGCCCACATTACCAAATGGGCCCAGCGACTCTTCTATCCCTGGTCGGTGAAACAGTTTCTGACAAGGGGATTCCGCGTGGCCCAAACGGCACCCATGGGACCGGTGGCCTTTGAACTGGGTGTCGACTGCCTCTTCATGAAAGACGAAGCGCGTGAGCATTACTGGGGCGGCTTTTTCTCCCAGCATGCCGACTACGTACCGAACTGGCGCCAGGAGGAAACCACCAGCCGGATCAAATCCGGGGCCGACCCGGATGCCATTGAAAAAGCGGCCAAAGCCATTTTCGAATCCAAGAAGCCATTCATCATCCTCGGCGACTACGGTGCTTGGGATCAGGCCACGCCGGAGATCGAGGAATTTATCAATCTTACCAAGATTCCGTTCAACACGCGTCGTTTGGGCAGGGCCGCGGTTAGCGAGAAACACGAGATGCACCATCGCGGATTTCCAAAATTTCGAAATGAATTCGATATGATGATCCCCATCGGGCTTAAGGTCGGATTCTTCGACGGATATGCCGGCGGGTGGCCGGAAAGCGTGCAGATCGCCCCGGCCGATGAGTATGTATGGACGTACGTCAAGACCAAGGCGGCGTTGGTGGGCAACACCAAAACCGTGATGAAGCAGTTGAATGAGTGCATCAAGCGCAACGGGTATGACAAAATTTCCCGCGAACGCGAAGAGTGGGCCGAACGATGCAAGAAATCGATGGCCGAGGCCATCGAAGCGCGGACCGCCCGTGCCTATAAATATGGTCCGGACCATCCGCGTTATCGGGACAACAATTTTCTCCATCACGGGTATATGTCGCAGATGATCCGTGAAGTAAACGAGGAGCTATACGGCAGCGCCGTGCGTGTTTCCATCGACGGTTATACGATGAGTGATTTTGTCATGCCGTACCTTCAGTTTACGCGGCCGGCGTCCTGCCTGACCTCCAATGACAATGCCGGTGTCGGCCACGGTGTCGGCCAGGCCATCGGGGCGGCCATCGGCGATTTGGAAAATGGCTCCCGGATACCGTTTCTGGCGCTGATGGGCGATGCGGGAATGATGAACGCGGGAATGGATATCCATGTTGCCGTCATGTATAAACTGCCGATTGTCTATCTGGTGACCAATAATGGCGGTTGGATGCCGGGCATGAAGTATCCGTGGTATGGTCCCAACTGGGATAATCTCGGTGACCAAGATGGCATCGAGAACGAATGGCTGGGGATCAAGCAGTTTGGTGAGGAGCGTCCCGCCGATATGCAGCACTTCGATCAACTTTCGAGGGTGTTTGGCGGGTTGGAGGGGGTTGTCTGCAACCGTTCCGAAAATTTCAAGGAGCAACTCAAGCAGGCTTACAACACCGCCGAGAAGAGCGGCCCGGTCGTCTTGGACTGCACCGTGGACCGCCACCTGGTCAACAAGGCCGTTATCGGTCCGGTGTATACGCTGATGTATGCCCACCTCCCGTGGGAAGATCTTCCCTTGCGGGGAAAACACTCCCGCCGGTCGGTTCTGAAACGGTGGTTCCCCGAACTGCAGAAGCTGCCCGAGATGCCCATTTTCGATTCATGGGAGCCGATCACCGAGAAGGAATATGGCTACGCGCCGAAGGTTGACTGGGTCAAATAGTCGAACCTCAATGCGGCACCATTGCGGTGGCCGCGAAAAACAACCACGACATCGTCATGGGTTGATGACCGGAATCCGGAAACGGCTCCGGTCATCAACCGGAATTTCCGACGGCAGGGGAGGAAAAAAATTGACTTTCTTAGGCGATTTTCAACCGGGTCGGGTCAGGGAAGCGTTGCTTCGGCGCAGCATGGTCGTGTCGTATGTCCGGCAATTGTTCAAACGTTCCGACTTCCCGCAGGAAATATTTATCGCGCTGGCCGATAGCACCGTTTCGAGTGTCGGGGATATCATCTGGGCCAATTTGGACAATGAACACCTCTACGATTTTATTCCCATGCCCTGCATCGACCAGCTGGTATTGAATCTGCCATCCAAGACACAATTCCTCAAGGCCATGGGGGCCGAGAATCTTGAAACGGTTGATCCCGTGGTGGAGGAGAACTATTGGCAACAGTATTCGTTCAATTTTGCAGACAGCATTGAAGGGGTGAAAATTTCATGGCACTGACCCTCCAGCGCTATTTCGCGCTCAGCAATGACGAATGCATCGATTGCGGCTTTTGCCGTGATTATATCGACTGCAGCCTGAATACCGATGGGTGCATCGGCTGCGGCGCATGTGTCGTGGCCTGTCCGCAGTCAGCCCGCACCTTGCGCGCCAGAGGGTCGGAAGCCGCGGCTGATGAGAAAAAAGTCAACCGCCGCAATGGCGGATTAATCGATTGCATGATCGATGGGGTTGCCCATCAAGTCCGGGGCCCGCTTTCCGTTTCCGCCGCACTCGCACAGTTGGGGATCAGGCCAGAAACCAACGCATCGACCCCCAAAAACCATTCGGCCACCTGTCAAACCGGTGGCTGCTGGGATTGCGCGGTCCTGATCGATGGTGAATTGGCCCGCAGTTGCATCACCCCCTTGCGCAGCGGCATGCAAATTGTCAGTGATCCCCGGGCCGTCGACCAGGCGGTGCCCAAACGGGTCGTTACCATGATGCGGCCGGCACCCCATCGGCATCCATCCATTTTTACGCATGGCTGCAACTATCGATGTGATTTATGCCACAACTGGGATCTGACCTTCTCCTCAACCGCCAATGCCCTGACGCCGCAACAGGCGGTCGCCCAGCTTGCCCTGCGCCCTGAAACGGACAAATGGATCGGTATCTCCGGCGGCGAACCCACACTGAACCGGAAATGGCTGGTGGAAACGGTGCGGGAGATCCGTTTGGCCGCACCGCAAAGCCGCATTCAACTGGATACCAACGCCTCGCGGCTTACTCCCGATTTTTTTGACGAACTGGTCGAAGCGGGGATGACCGACTTTTCGCCGGATTTCAAGGCGTCCAGACTGGAGACCTTTTCCAGGATCAGCGGAATTATCGACACGGACGAGGCGCGAAGGTATATGCAAACCGTCTGGACGGCCATCTGCCATGCCCATCTCCATCACGCGGATTCGGTTTTCATGGTTGTGAATATTCCCTGCCACCCGCTGATTCATACCAAGGGCGAGCTGCAGGAAATGGCGGCGGCCCTGGCTGGCTTGGGGCCGGAAATCCCCGTTTCACTCACCGAATTGCAACCGGCCTTTCGCTCCCGGCATTACCCGCGTTTGAACCGCCAGACCATGGAGACCGCCGCCGGATTTCTGGAAGAAAAAGGGCTTAAGCGGATTATCATCCAGGGCGGGGAAGGCATTCCCCGGGCCGTGGATCCAAACGAATTGATGCAGAGCGTGGAAGATTTCTGATGGGTATCGAAGATCGAAAGATGCGGGAGCGGCGTCAGCGAAAGCAGCTCATTCTCGCGGCGGCCAAGAAGGTGGCGGCTGTAAAAGGATTTCGCAAGACAACGATGTGCCAGATCGCCCGGGAAGCGGAAATCAGCCCGGGAACCATTTACCTCTACTTTAAAAACAAGGAAGAGCTGTTCAGCTCATTGGTTTTGTACCCCCTGCAATTCATCGAGCTGAGTATCCGGGATATCTGGCGGACGCATCAGAAAGAGAATATCGAAAAAAAGATTGTTGCCCTGCATCGCGTCCTGATCGAAGCCTATCAGTTCGACCCATTGATATTTGCCAACATGTTTCATTTACTCTCGGTTGAAAAACTGGATTGCCTCACGCCGCCCGTATTATCCCAGGTCAAACAGATTTTCCGAGATATTCATAAGCATTTAAACGTTATTTTTTACCATGATAAGGTTAAAACGGAATCGATCAATCCGTTAGAAGGCATGGAGAACCTGTTTTTTGTATTGTTGTCGGGTATCGTCATCTGGTCGAGCATCCGGAATCAGTTATTCGAGGAGGATACGATCGGTAATTATTCGGAAAGCTGCAATGCCGCGATTGACTTGTTTTTACGGGCGTCACAAACCGCCCTGAGTTGCGCGCCCACGGGGCCATCCCATTAGCTTGTCACCGACGATGATGCCTTTTTCAACTTCCATACGCTATGAATGGCGGTTTTTTTCTCACCCCATCATTTCAATAACACCCGATTACAGTTCCATCCCCTTACCCACGGTCAGTTTTCCTCATGCGCGTTAACCATCTGTTTTCATCAGATCACCGACTTAAACCCATAAATGGATGACCCCATGTTTTTCATTGATGACAAAAAATGTGCACAAACTCGAAGGATACGAAGGCAGCGGCACCTTTTCCCATGGCATCCATCCACCGGAACGAAAATCGATTTCCAAGGATGCGG
>NZ_BBCC01000053.1 GCF_001311845.1 Desulfosarcina cetonica JCM 12296
ACCCGCTACACTCAATCCCCGCCCGTAGTCGGTTTATTATGTTCCTCGCCTTGCTCAATTCTGTAAGCAACCGGTTACGGTCCTGGTGAAGTTCATCGATTTCAGAATCCAGATCGAGCAGCCTCTTTTTCAGCCATTCGATATGGGGGAATAGATCGGATGGATATTTGCCATATTTTTTCAGGATTTCTTGAATGATCTCGTTCATGGCCAGAAGGTAGCCAATTTTGGAAAGTTGGCAACGCTGGTGCTGTCGATGGCGGGACAGGGTAAAACGAAGGGGCCGAAGCGATCGGGAGGGTGGAGAGCATTTTTCGCTCCGGGCCCTATGCGGGATGGTATGATGCCAGTGTTAGGGACTCCCGCAAAATCGATTATCTAAACCAATCTGCTTTCTCATCGTACCTCTGGATCAGCGGTGCTTCAGATTCATCATCACAAAATTGAATGATCAAGACCTTTCCTTTTTTGGCGGCCTTAGCTTTATCAGAATAATACGTTCTGTCTATTATGGGGAATTTTGCGAAATGGTCCTCTGCCATCAGTGAGATGACGAAACTACCGCTGACCGGACACAAAAAACATTTGTACTTTTCGGAATTACCAGGTGGGTTATCGTATTTCGCTATTTTCCCGCAAAGGGGGCATTTTTGAGTTGGCATTTGTCACCGCCTTTGATTTTGTGGTTTTCGTATTTTTTGATCAGATCCTTAAGGGCTTCCTCCAATAAGGCAGCACGCCGGCACCCATGAGGGATACCGGAGGTGGCAGGCGGCACATCTCGCAAAATAATGGGCAAGACTCCACACCAAGAGGTCTTGCCCACCCCCGAGGAGGTATTCGGAGGAGCATCCTCCGACCCCAACTATGAACTTCAGCATTCATTGTGCCAAAACTATATAATGCTAATATATCATATAGTTATATATATTCGATCATAATTTTTCAGCATTGTTTCATGACATATCCGTAATAAAATGTCCTAAAATTACGAATTTGTCATAAAACAGCCGCCATGGGATTCCTGGGGGTATTTTGTTTGGTAATCCTGGGGATTACCGAGTATGCTCAATTGTGCTTATTCAATGTATCGGTAGAAGGGCCGATGCCGCGATTGGGTATTGTAATCAAACGAATCGATCTATTGTAAAAACCGGTGATAGATCGACCGTATCACAAGTCAGGGCAAATTACAGATGGGGTATTGTTAATCTGCCGTTTCAGACAGGTTATAAATCGAGAGATAAGTTTCAATGACACCAAAGCCTCAGAAAGTATCAAAAACCGTAAAAGCGTGAAAATTATTGCATTTAGCAAGATATTTTTTGTACTAAAATGAATAAAAAGTTTCTAAGATCCGTGTTGAACGCTATCATTTCATATCAATTGCCTTAAAAACGTTTGGGGGAATAATGAAAATCCTCAATGATCGATATACTATTGTCCCTAACCAAAAACCCCGTATAGGTGGCATGGCGGAAATTTGGCGTGCAATCGACATGTTTGAGGATCAAAAATCTGTGGCCATCAAGCTCTTTAGCCCAAACATTGAAGGCGATCGACTACATTTAGAAGCCTACGCTCGAGAATGCCAGGCACTTCAGAGACTCGACCATCCGAATATCGTACGAATTGTTGACGGAGGAAAGGATTCTGATGGTCGCAAGTTCCTTGTTTTAGAATGGCTTGAAACATCTCTATCTCAATATATCGAAAAAATCCACCGGCAGGTTGGGATAGCTTCTACGAAGAAATAGGGAAACCAATTCTCAATGCCCTTACATACGCCTTTGCTAAAGATATTCTCCATAGAGATTTGAAACTTCAAAATGTCCTCTTTTGTCCTGAGGGCGTTGTAAAAGTTGCGGATTTTGGGATTTCAAAATTAAGATCCTTCATTGCGCCGGCATGCACAGTAGCTGGATTCCGTTCAGAACCATATGCACCACCGGAGCAAGATTTTGGTTCATTTAGCGAAACTCGGGATGTATACAGTTTTGCAGTTTTAACTTTAGCCTGTCTCCATCAATGTCCAATTACAACCTATGAGGATGTGTACCGTTGCCTTGACGATTTTGATGGACCTCCAGAAATAGAAGACATCCTTAAGGCGGCTCTTTCAAGAAATCCGGAGGATCGTCCAAGTAATATTATTAAATTAAAAAATCTAATCGACATCGTCCAGTCAAAACGTGAAGCAGAATTCTCCAAAAAATTGAAGACACGCCGAATCAAGGTTAAAATCACTCGCTCTGTTGAAGAAAAGCTACGCCAATCATTAGATCAAGTAGGGATCGACGTAAGGAAATTTGTAATAGATGATTTAAATGAAATATGCGGTATTGGGCGCTATAAAAACGATAAACAAATCAATAGAAAAATATCTAATAATGATGGAAACCAACTATATATTCGACTATCCTTATATGCTGCGCAGTACCTTTATGCAGCTGTAATCGATGATGATACAAAAGGATTTCTTGTTTTAATCAACGTTTTCCCTTTTCAGCCATCTTATCTTGATTTCCAACGGGAATCTAATTGGAGGCCAGAAATCAGCTTCTCAAATCAGATAGGATCGCATGTGACCGGCGACGATGTTGACAATATAAAATGGCTAATTAATGGACTTGCAGAGCAAGAACAAATGTTATCTGAAAAGGAAGTATCAGCTAGATCCGAAAAGCTATTCAAAACATGGATGGCGATCCTACAAGCAAAAAGTGAGATAGAAACTCGAAGAGAAACTCCAATTCCATACGATGCAGTTAACAAAAGTGGGAGCCGGATAATACTTCATACAGATTATCCGCTTGATGATGACATAGTGGGGCAACCTAGACTCATAGAGCTATCAGAAAACCAAGTTGTTTCAGGAGAGATTGAGTCTATTGGAGATAGCCATTTGGTATTATGGGTAGAGTCTGAATTTTATGGCAGGATCCCCCATGAAGGAGACTTGTTATTTGACACTCGAGCAGGAAGAATTTCTATCCATCGTCAGCGCCAAGCGCTGGATGCAATCCGATTTAGAAGAGCTAGTCGAAATGATCTGGGTGATCTGCTTATGGACCCACAAAAAGCTATTCCACCATCCGATCAGAATGTAATCGAATTTATTCAAGATGACTTGGATAAGAGCAAGCAAGATGCAGTAAAAAAAGCTTTAGGAGCTGACTCATTTTTAGTAGTCGAGGGACCTCCAGGTACCGGCAAAACTCTATTCATCACTGAACTTGTAGTGCAGACACTGCTCCATAGTCCAAAGTCAAGGATACTATTGACTTCACAAACGCATGTTGCCTTAGACAATGCTTTGGAACGTATCCATAAGCTAAAACCCGACTTAAAACTTGTCAGGATTGGCCGTCGTCATGATGAGCGAATCTCTCCTGATGTTGAAGATTTGTTGTTAGAGAATCGCATTGATAAGTGGATTGAGTCCGTTAAGGAAAGTTCGGAACACTTTTTAGAGAATTTTGCCACCGAGATAGGTGTTGATCGGAAAGATCTTAATTTAGGAATGGCAGCGGAGCGCCTACGTGCTTCTCTCGAAAAGGTTAATGCTTTAGAAAAAAGAAAAGATGTCATTGATGAAGAGCTATGTATACTGAGGGAAAGCGAAAAAAAACGGTCTGCTGCAGATGCAAGCGAGACTTTCCATGAATTGAAAGAATCAATTCGTGAAGCCAGCGACATGGTAATGCAATTAGAGTCAGAATTGAAACGTGCACGCAGCGGAGTAAAACAAGCTCGAAGTATCATGGCAGAGATTCCCGAGATAGGAAATGAACTCTCGAGAGCTTCAATAGATGAACTTCGAGACTGGGAAGACGCCTTTCTAAGACAGAATGAACAAACACGTAAAATGCATCGTCTCGTAAAGCTAGCAGAAGAATGGTACCTACGTTTTGGCAGATCAAGAGACTTTTTCGCAGCATTAATTGCTGATTCTGAGGTTATCGCGGGAACATGCTTAGGTTTCGCTGGGGTGCGCGGCATTCAAAATCTCGACTTTGATCTTTGTATTGTCGATGAAGCTTCGAAGGCAACGGTCACTGAATTGTTAGTTCCTTTATCAAGATCAAAAAAATGGGTGCTTGTAGGTGACCGGAGACAACTTCCCCCCTTTGTAGATGATGCACTTGATGATAAAATGATTCTAGAAACTTATAATCTATCGCAAGATGACCTCAGTGCAACGCTACTTGAAATATTGATCCAGAATCTTCCTGTAGGTTGCGTAACTAGTTTGGTTCACCAGCATCGAATGATTCGTCCTATTGGCAACCTTATCAGTAATTGCTTTTACGATGGCCGCCTTCAAAGCGTAGATGATGGAGATCCTTTTGGACTCCGTCCTGCTTTGCTTAAACCAACGACTTGGTTCTCTACGAGTGGTCTTGACCATCGCGGAGAAAGCCGAGATCGTCAAAGTTATAAGAATATTGCCGAGGCTGGGGTGATTCGAAACCTTTTAAAAAGGATAGATTTTGTCGCGAAAGCTAAGGGAACTAAGTACTCGGTTGCCGTTCTTACGGGTTATGCGTCCCAAAAAATAGAACTGCTTAGGGCAATTGATTTAGAGTATCAAACAACAACAAATATCGACATAGAATGTAATACTGTAGATGCATTCCAAGGACGCGAAGCTGATATCGCAATTTATTCAATTACACGTAGCAATGATCGTGGAGATCTCGGCTTTCTGCGGGAACGACGACGGATTAATGTCGCACTGTCACGCGCGAAAATAGCACTTGCAATTATTGGGGACGCTGCATTTATTAGGTCTGCACAAGGAATTAATCCTTGGAACAAAGTGTTGGACTATATAGAGTCTCATCCTTTGGATTGCGCTCTGGAGGAGGTAACCGATGAATCTTGAACAGGTCGCAGAACGCTTCGATAATCGCACAGGATACAATCTTGTAGCATACGGACCTGTCGGGTTACCCGTATTTCGTATGACAACAATAGGTTTTTGTCTGAACAAAAAGGAGCTGGATCCTATTGAGGAATTCGTGTTGAGGGGAGTGGCGGCTGGGATCGAATCAGTTGGTCAGATTGCTGGCTTATTAGGGCTTGAAAAATCAGTTATTGAGTCATGCTTGTCTGAGCTGATTAGGACTGAATGTATACGAGTTCCATTTGCACAATCGATAAGAAGACGAAAAATTGAATTGACGCCAAAAGGGAAGTTAATCGCTGATGCACAAGAACAATTTTCTCCACTGGAGCAAACAGTTGTATTTTGGGTAGACGGATTGACTAGAAAACCAAGATTCTATCCTTTTGAAAGCCTCCTTAAACCTAGAGAGCTTAAAGCTGAAGGTATACCAGAAGTTCGTGCATTTCCTGCAAGACCTCCTGAGTTGCATGAAATTGACATTAAAGATGTAATTGAAGTTGTAAGGTTAGATACTGGTAGGGCTGAGACTCCCAGACAACTATTGCAAATCACATCTATCGAACGACGAGACCGTGTCTTTTTAGATGCAGTTGCGCTTGCTTACCGAGCGGAGACAGGAGGAGAGGTTCAGGTAGATTTCGCTATAGATGGCAGATTATCGAGAGAGCATGGTAAGGCATTTGATCGAGCAAATGGTGTTGAAAAAACAAAGCTGTTTCGAGGTCTATTAGAACGAATTGGACCATTATCAATAGCTGAAGTTATTGGTGACGATCTTTTAAAGCAAGTTGAAAAAGAATCTAAACAACAAAATAATTCAAAAGGATTACAGCAGGCCGCAAAAAGAGCAAGAGAAAGAATTTCAAACGCACGAATAGAGGCTGCAAAAAGCTCGACCACTGAATCGATGTTGGAGTCACAGAATGAAGATCATGCGGCAAGGGATGAACTCAGAGACCTTGAACATAAGATTGCAAGTATGCGAGTTAGGCCACTTGCGTCTATGAACATGCAACATTGCTTGAAGATGTAATGAAAACCGCAAGTGAGCGACTGCTTATTATTTCTCCATGGATTCGAAAAGCTGTTGTAAACAGTACATTTACAGAGGCGTTGAAGAGTACATTGCAAAGAGGTGTCAGAGTCTACATTGGATATGGACTTGGCGCAAAAGGTGAACGAGAAAACAAATGGGATGCTGAGGCTCGACAAGATTTAGAAGAAATAGCTCAATCGTACAACCACTTCTTTCTTAAGCGTACGGGCGATACGCATGCCAAAGTTTTAGTTAAGGATCATGATTTTTTTGTAATTACAAGTTTTAACTGGCTTTCATTCAAGGGAGACCCCCATCGCACATTTCGCGAGGAATGGGGGACTTTAGTCTCTATTCCAAAGATTGTGGATGATTTTTTTGATAAAATCGTAAAACGTTTTGATTAAGTCCTCGATTTCTCAAAAGAGTGTACTAACCCAAGTTTGTGGGTTCGAAATTTAAACAATATATTTTCAGCAAGTTAGAATCCTAAAAAAGTTTGTATGGCACTACAAATTTTCAATTTTATAATCAATCCCGCCGGTTGTTACCAACGTAGACTAGCAAAATAGCAGCCAAACAGTCTCTTTTCATAGATGGCTACATGAACATAGTGATGATTTTTGTAACTTCATTTAAATTGGGGGAACATTGGGAACAGATATGATTTTATGCGTTTCCTACCAATAAAACAGCCGGATCACCCACAATTCATTGTTCCGCCCTGCAGATGAAAAATGTATCTTCTTTTGGTCTGCCGCCAGATACTGGAGATAATCATATAGATTAGCAGCGCGGTGATTAGTACAGGTACTATGCAAAGCAACGTTTATTCAACTACTTGTGATATTTAAATATATAACCATCACCATCCGTGCCGATCAGATTTTTATGGTCGGTAATTACCGGGTGTTCGAAACAATCAACAATGACGGATTCGTAAAAAGCCCGATATCGGCGTTACGCTTCATCCCTCGTCACTGCGGCGTACGCAATAGTACGCCTCATTCCTCGGGATTCGCAAGCCTTGATCTCGGGCTTTTTACGAATCCGTCGGAAATGCGACTTTTTACGAGTTCATCAACAATGGGCAATCGTTAATCGGTGTTAAATGAAATAAATAGGAACTAAAAAAAGCCGGATACCAGCTGACTTCGGACAGCACTGCAAGGCCACCCGGCGCTGACTATTCGGTGCGGATTAACGTTCAACGATCATTGGCCGGATGATCAAAAAAATAGCCAACCCCAGGAATATGGCCGTAGCGGCGGTGACGAAGATGATCCAAAAGCCGAAAAGTTCGCCGAGTTGGCCCATGACCAATGCGCCGATGAACACCCCGGCATCGAAACCGCCGGTAAGCACACCGTTGACATTGCCCCGATTGTCGGCTCTTATTGGACGAATGGTCACGGCGATCAAGCTGGGAAAAAGCAGGCCATGTCCCATTCCCGCCAAAAATCCGGTTCCCATCAGGCCCGCTGTGGTTGACACGCCGATCAGACAAAGGAATCCAATCCCGCCCATGACCAAGGCAACCGGCATAATCCGTATCTCGCCAAATCGGTTGACAAGATAGCCGCACAGTATCCTCGCCAATACCGCCGATCCGGAATAGGCCGCAAAATAGGATGAAACGGATAACGCGTTTTTTGGGCAAAGGGGGCAACAAAACTGCTGTGAGCCGCAAAGGCCAAGCCGAAACAAAGGCAGATCACGGACATGCGCCAGACAATGGGAATGCGGAGCACCTGGAAGAATTTACTATTGCCTGGCACCGTACCGGCGGCAGGAGTAAATCGATCCCGCAGGGGCATCAAAGAGAGGAGGGCGGCAATAAAAAAGGCCAACCCGATGAAAAAGATGGCGTTAAATCCCCACTGATGAACCATGCCTTCGGCCACGACGGGGCCCAATGCGATGCCCACCAGGGGCGTGATACCAAAGTAGCCGATCCCTTCGGTGAGCCGGGACGCGGGCACCAGGTCGGCGGCCATGGTCAGACTGGCGACAACGCAGAGCGCCAGGCCCACGCCGAACATCAGCCGCAGTACCAAAAGCAGGGGGAAGGCTTGATTGATGGAACCATCAATAAAAAGGTGGATCACGCTCACCAGCATCAGCAACAGGCTCGCGATCACCAGGCTGGGCTTGCGGCCAATTCGATCCACAAGTTCGGAAACCATGGGACGTCCACAAACCGCCGCCAAGGACATGGCCCCCATGAGGATGCCGATATCGGCCTTGCTGCCCCCAATATCCAAAACATACAAGGGGAACAAGAAAAATACCCCCATGCCGGTCTGCAAGATCATACTACAGGCCAGTAACACTAAAAAAGAGCCCGTGAAAAGCGGCTCCTTCTGAGGATTTGAACCGTGCGCCATACCCATTTCCATCTGTCAACGGTTCGAGTATCCGAAGATCAGTCTTGTGTCTCTATTTGATATTTCTTTATTTTACGCTGCAGCGATCTGCGTGGAATCTTCAATAATTTAGCGGTGGCACCACGATGTCCGCGGGTTTGGTCCAACGCTTCTGCAATCATCTTCTTTTCCAATGATTCGATGGCGGATATACTCCACCAGTAGATGGATATCCTCACGCCGCTCGCGCAGGGGGGGCAGGCGGATTTCGATAACCAAAGAACTCCCTTTCAAAAAGCGACGCGGTAACGGCACCGCAATTCACCGTGATGAAGGGTTCATTGTTAGTAAACCGCAGGGCGTGAATTAGCGGTTAACAGTGATGTTGGCAAAGGCACACGCTTTGAATTGCACCCAACCTGCGTAAAAAAGCTATATCCTGAACTGACATGAAGCCCAAAAAGGGATCCGGATCTGAAGCGGGCTTTTTCCGAATCCGTCATGCTTCGGTTTGCCACGCCACCGTGAAATCATCACGGACGGTAATGGCGGCCACGTGGTCGCCGAACCAGTGGTGCCGCACCGGCCAGGGCTGGGCGTCAAAGGTCAACAGCATCTGGGTTTCGTCCTCCACCGACTTCACCCGACAGCGCGAGAGCCCGGCAAATCCCTTGCCCACCGCCTTGAGGACGGCTTCCTTGGCGGTCCAGATACGGAAGAAGTTGCGTTGGGGATCGCCAATTAACTGCGCCCACTCTGCGGCATCGGCCACCCGGTCAAGCAGACCGGCGTGGACCGGACGCATGGTCTCCAGATCGATACCCACCGGCATCGGTGCGGCAACCCCGCCCACCACGTCAGTTTTGTGGCTCAGGGACCAGTGGACGCCATCCACCGGCAAGGGCACGCCATCGGCATCCTTGGGAAAGCTATCCAAGCGCAAGCCGCTGATCTGGCACGACCGGGTGAGGGCCACGCGGGCCAGACGACTCAAGATCTTGACCATGGCGCGCCGGTCCGATCCGCGCTGGTCGGCGCTGACCGGCAGGATCACCGGATAAAGCGTTTTCATCGTTTCTCTTCGCCTTGCCGCATCTCGTGCCGAACCTTAAGGGCCAATTCATAGACCGTCTTGCGCGGCAATTGATACTTCCGGGCCACTTCCTTGGCCACGCCGGAGAGTCGCGCGTCGGGATCGGCCAGGGCTTCGCGCAGACGATCGGCCAGGTCGCCCATACCGATGGATTCGGCTGACGGTGCGCCGCCCACCAGAAGGGTGCACTCTCCTTTTATCTCGGAACGCTGTTTCAGACTGGCCGCGAGCTGGGAAAGCGTGCCGCGGACAAATTCCTCATGCAGCTTGGTCATCTCACGGGCCAGAACCGCTTGCCGGTCCCCCATGGCGCGCTGCAAATCCGCCAGGAAGTCAATGATGCGGTGGGGAGACTCGTAGAAGATCAAGGTGCGTGGTTCTCCGGCGAGCGACTGCAACAACGCGTCCCGGCGACCTTTCTTCTTGGGCGCGAAGCCAACAAAGGTGAACATATCCGTGGGCAGGCCGGCGGCGCTGAGGGCCGTTATGGCGGCCGATACGCCCGGCACGGGGAAGACATCCAGGCCGGCCGCAATGGTCGCCCGGACCAGCCGGTAGCCCGGATCGGAAACCGACGGGGTTCCCGCATCGGACACGAGCGCCACGGCCATGCCCGCGCGAATCTTCTCGATCAAGACGTCGGTACGCTGCTGTTCGTTGTGTTCATGACAGGAAATCAGGGGCGTGCGGATGTGGTAGTGGGCCAGCAGGCGGGCCGTATGACGCGTGTCCTCGGCGGCGATCAGAGCCACCGTTTTAAGAATCCGCAGGGCACGCACGGTAATGTCTTCCAGATTACCGATGGGCGTGGCCACGACATAGAGGCCGCCGGGGCAAGGTACTGCCGCGGGCTCATCCGTAGGCAAGGTTGAAGGCATCCTTCACCACTTCGATGTGGGGCGACCCCGGCGCCGTGTCGATGGCGACCACGTCGAAACGGGCACGGGCATCGATCCGGTCGCAGGCTTTCAGATACATCAGGGCAACCATGGAGATCTTGCGTTGTTTGGCGGGTGTCACCGCCGCCTTGGGGCTGCCGAAGCGACGCGAACTGCGCGCCTTGACTTCCACGAAGACGATCGTGCCCTTCTCCTGGGCGATGATGTCGATCTCCCCCTGGGGGGTGCGGTAGTTGGTTTCGAGGATGCGATAGCCCCGCCGTTTGAGATAATCGACCGCCAACCGTTCGCTGCTTTTCCCGAATTGTTGCTGACGGTTCAGCATGCAAAACTCCATGAAGGGGGCGGGGCGGTCCAGGTCAACGCTTGCCGGTGGACCCGGTCAGCGGCAGATGTTCCCTGACCCCCTTGAATGAACGCCGGTGGATGGGCGAGCAGCCGTAATGGGCGATGGCGGCCCGATGGGCTTGCGTGGGATAGCCCTTGTGCCGGCAAAAGCCGAATTCGGGATACAGGTCGTCGATCTGGCCCATGATCCGGTCCCGGGTGACTTTGGCCACAATCGAAGCCGCAGCGATGGAGATGCTGCGCGAATCCCCCTTTTTCAGCGCCATTTGGGGAAGATCCGTGGCGATCGTGAAAATCCCGTCGATCAAAAGATAGTCCGGACGAGGGGCCAGGTTGGCAACGGCCATGACCATGGATCGCAGACTGGCCTGCAGAATATTGTCGCGATCGATTTCAGGGACATCCACCACGCCGATGCCGATCGACCGGGCCACCCCATAAAGCCGGTCGTAAAGCCGGTTGCGCATGGCCGGGGTCAATTTTTTGGAGTCGTCGACCCCGGGCAGATCCATCTCCTCCGGCAGGATGACGGCGGCAGAAACGACGGGACCGGCCAGGGGACCCCGGCCGGCCTCGTCAATGCCTGCAATCGTCGCATGGCCCATCTGACGGGCCTTTTTTTCGAATTCCCAGAGATCTGATACCATATCGTCGGGAACGCTTAGTTGAACCGTCGCTCCCGGATTCTGGCGGCTTTCCCGCGCAGCTTGCGCAGGTAGTAGATCTTGGCCCGCCGTACGCGGCCATGGGTCACGACCTCGATGCGATCGATGATGGGCGAATTGATGGGGAACACGCGTTCCACGCCGACGCCATAGGAAACTTTGCGCACGGTAAAGGTCGCATTGGCCAGCCCTTTTTTCTTGCTGATGACCACCCCTTGAAAGGCCTGGAGACGCTCCTTGTTGCCTTCACGAATCTTCACGTGCACGGTGACGGTGTCCCCGGGGATAAAGTGGGGCAGATCCATGCGGACCTGTTCTCGCTCAATGTTTTTGATGATTTCCATGATCACTCCCGATGTTGATGTTGTAATTGAAACCGTTTCAGTTCCGGTCCCCCAGCAGCCGGTCCAGCAGGATGGCCGCGGCGGATCGGACGGATAGGTGATTGTATGTTTCTGCCCCTTTAAGCGGCTCAAGGATGTGGTCGGCGGCATCCATGAAACCGTCGCAAAGCCCCCACGCCGTTCCCAAGGCCAGCATCACCGGTGTGGGTTCGGCCAGCATGGCCCGCAACCGTCGGTGTGCCAGGCCGCCGTTATGGCGGCGGGCGGTGGTGGCCACGATCTTGGGGCGCCGGCCGTGGATGTGGGCGATATCGTGGGCGGCCGCCTCAACCGTCGCTCAACCCGGATCAGTTCCAGGGCCTGATGCCGCTTGGGGTTGTAACGCGCGCCGGCCCCGGTGGTCCAGTGGTCGAGAATACGCTTGACCAGCCTTATCTGGTCTTCCAGCGGCGTAACGATGTAATATCCCGCCACGCCGTAAGTTCTGCACGCCCGGGCGATATCATGCAAATCCAGGTTGGTGACCGCCGAGGCGATGATCTGCCCGTTTTTGTCGATCACCGGATAATGGATCAGGGCGACGTATAACCGGCTACCCAAGCAGTCTGTCAAGGTCCTGCCGCCATTTCATCAGGATCGCCCGCTCCGCGGCGGAGAATTCCCGCTTGGTCAAAAGATCGGGCCGTTTCAGCACGGTCCGCATCAGCGCCGTTTCCTGGCGCCACTGATCGATCGCCGCGTGGTTGCCGGATTGCAACACCGCCGGAACCGTCTGACCATTGAAGGTTGCCGGCCGGGTATAGTGCGCGTATTCCACCAATCCGTCGCTGAAGGTATCGCTGCCGGCGGAATCGGCATTGCCCAAAACGCCGGGAATCAACCGGGTGACCGCATCGATCACCACCATGGCGCCCAGTTCGCCACCGGTCAGCACAAAATCGCCGATGGAGATCTCCGCGTCCACATGGGTATCGATAAAGCGTTCATCCACCCCTTCGTATCGACCGCAGACCAGGATCAAGGCCTCGGACGCGGCCAACGCCTGGGCGGCCGCCTGATCGAAGCACCGCCCCTGGGGGGACAGCAACAGGGTCGTTGCCGACGTCAGTCCGGATTTGGCTACCGCCAGGGCCGCCGTCAGGGGCTCCGGCTTCATGACCATGCCGCATCCGCCGCCATAGGGCCGGTCGTCGGTCACCCGATGACGTCCCGCGGCATGATCGCGGATGTTGATGGTCCGGGCGGCCAGCTTGTCGGCCTGTATCGCCCGCCGGATGATGCCGTGGGCCCAGAACGGCTCGAACAGCTCGGGAAAGAGCGTCAGTACACAAACCTTCATGGCACCCTGCCCACGGCTGCTTACAATCCTTCCGGCGGATCCACCACCATCGTCCTGTTTTCCAGATCGATGCTGCGGATCACACGCGCCACGGCGGGAATCAGCATCTCCCGCGGCTGGCCGTCAACCTCTCCGGTGACCACATAAACATCGTTGGCCGCCGTCGGGATGACCTCGTCCAGACACCCCAGCAACTGGCCGGTGGTGTCGTAAACGTTGAGCCCAACCAATTCGAACCAATAATAGGTATCCGCCTCCAGGACCGGCAAACGTGACCGCTCAACAAAAATCGATGCGCCAGCCAGGCTTTCGGCCTGGGTGCGGTCCGTGACCGTTTCCAGCCCCATGCGGAATCCCCGGCCATGGGGCCTGGCCCATTCAATCATCATGGTGCGAGACGTACCATCGGCGAAGGTCAGCCTTAATTTTTCACCGGCAGCAAAAAGCGCCATGGATTCGGCATAGGAATGAATTTTTACCGCGCCGCGAATACCATGCGCGCCGGTTACCCGGCCCACCAGGATGTAGTCGTCCATTTCCTTTGGGCTACTCGACGATTTCAAGAACGGTCCGTTTATTGACCTTGGCCGACGCGGCATTCAAGAGCGTCCGCATGGCGCGTGCGGTCCGCCCCTGCTTGCCGATCACCTTACCCAGATCCGTTTTGTCCACTTTCAGTTCGATGACGGAGGTCTGGCTACCCTCGATCTCCTCCACGGAAACCTGATCAGGTAAATCCACCAGCTCTTCGGCAATGAATTTGATCAGTTCCTTCATGGTTCCATCTCCTATGCAGTGACGGGGAATCCGGGGCGATGATGTCTTTTACTCGGTCGGCGTGAAAACGCCTTCACGCTTCAAAATCGTCTTGACCGTATCGGTGGGTGTGGCGCCCTGGGCGATCCAGTATTTGACCCGCTCGGCGTTCAGCACCACTTGCGCCGGGTCCTGCAAGGGGTTATAGGTCCCGAGCTTTTCCAGAAAGCGGCCATCCCGGGGGCTGTCGTTGTCAGCGGCAACGATGCGGTAGAAGGGTCTTTTTTTGGCTCCGTGGCGGGCCAGTCTGATTTTTACTGCCATGCTTGTTCTCCTTTAAAATGGCAGCATGCCGCGACCCAACCCGCGCATGCCGCTTTTATTGATTTTCTTCATCATTTTCATCACCTGCGCATAATTTTTGAGCAGGCGGTTAACATCCTGAACACGCGTACCGCTGCCGGCGGCAATGCGTTTGCGGCGGCTGCCGTTGATAATCGTGTACTGGCGGCGCTCCTGGGGCGTCATGGAATTGATGATGGCCTCGATGTGCACCAACTCCTTCTCGTCCACCTGCAGGTTCTTCATCTGCTTGATCTTACTCATGCCGGGAATCATGCCCAGAATATCGGTAAGCGATCCCATTTTGCGGATCTGCCGCATCTGATCCCGAAAATCCTCCAGGGTAAACTGATTCTTGCGCAGCTTCTTTTCGAGCTCGATGGCCTTTTTCTCATCCACCACCTCCTGGGCCTTCTCGATCATGGTGAGGACATCCCCCATGCCGAGAATCCGCGAGGCCATCCGGTCGGGATGGAATGCTTCCAGGTCGCTGAGCTTTTCACCGACGCCGATGAATTTGATCGGCTTGCCGGTAATCGCCCGAATCGACAGGGCCGCGCCGCCACGGGCGTCGCCGTCCATTTTGGTGAGCACCACGCCGCCGATGTTCAGGCGTTCGTCAAAGGCCTTGGCGATGTTCACCGCGTCCTGACCGGTCATGGCATCGGCCACCAGCAGGATGTCGGTGGGCTTTGCCGTCGAGCGGATGCTCGAGAGCTCACCCATCAGCGTCTCATCGATATGCAGACGGCCGGCCGTATCGAGCAGCAGTGTATCGCAGCCTGCCTTTTGGGCAGCCACACGGGCCTCCTGGCAGATCGCGACCGGATCCATGTCCGGGGTGGAATCGAACACCGGCACGCCCAACTGGACACCCAGCTTTTTGAGCTGGTCGATGGCCGCCGGCCGATAGACGTCCGCCGGAACCAGATAGGGCTGCTTGCCGGTCTTGCGCAGCATCACGGCCAACTTCCCGGCCGTGGTGGTCTTACCGGAACCTTGAAGTCCCACCAGCATCACCGAGACCGGCTTTTCCCCCTCCAGCTGGAGCCCCTCGTGGGTGTTGCCCATGAGCTGGGTCAGCGATTCGTTGACAATCTTGACCACCTGCTGGCCAGGCGTCAGGCTACCCATGACCTCCTGGCCCAGCGCGCGCGCCTTGATCTCGGCCACCAATTGCTTGACCACCTGGAAGTGGACATCGGCTTCCAGAAGGGCCATGCGGACCTCGCGCAAGCCATCGGCAATGTTCTTCTCGGAAAGCTTGCCTTGCCCTTTGAGCTGCTTGAAGACCGAATTCAGTTTGTCGCTTAACGTATCAAACATACGATTCCACCAGCCTGGTAAACTAAAACCTTGAAAGTAGATTTTTTTAAATGGTATGTCAAGCAATAATAAAGCGTTGGAAAAGGCCGTGCCGCCTTGGGAAAAACCATGGGAACGCCCCTTTCCGTTGCCGGCGTTCGCCGGCTGTCGTCAACCCCCTCGGGGCACGGTTTCGGTCCGGCCCGTGGATCCCATATCATGACCACAATATCAAGCAAAATCGACATCAAAGACCTGTCCCGGCAAGCGCTCGGCGACTGGCTGGCCGACCGCGGCGAACGCCCCTTCCGCACCCAACAAATTCTGCAGTGGCTCTATTCCCGCCAGACGGACCGTTTCGAGGCCATGACCAACCTGGGAAAGCCCCTACGGGCCGAGTTGGATGCGGCTTTCGTCAATCCGCGACTTACCGTGGAACACGAGGCCACCAGCCAGGATGGTTCCCTCAAGCTGCTCTTCCGGCTCGCTGACGGGCAGCACATCGAGACCGTGCTGATCCCCGAGAAGGATCACTATACCTTGTGTATTTCCAGTCAGGTGGGTTGCGCCCAGGGATGCCGTTTCTGCATGACGGCCAAGGGCGGGTTCGTACGCAACCTGTCGGCCGGTGAAATCATCTCCCAGGTGCGGGACGTCCAGCAGCGTGTGGCGGGTCAGGAAGGCATGCCGCTGTCCAACATCGTCTTCATGGGCATGGGGGAACCGCTGGCCAACTACACCAACGTGGTCCAGGCCCTGGATATCATCACCGACGGTGATTTCGGCCTCAAGTTCTCCACCCGGCGGGTCACCGTTTCCACGGCCGGAAGGGTTCCCCGCATGGCGGACCTGGGACGCGATACGCGCGTGAACCTGGCCGTTTCCCTGAACGCCGCCGATGACGCCCTGCGCAGCCGGTTGATGCCCATCAACCGCCGCTATCCCTTGTCGGACCTGATGGCCGCCTGCCGCCAATTTCCCCTGCCCCCGCGGCGCAAGATCACCTTTGAATACATCCTCATGCAGGGCATCAACGACCGCCTGGAGGATGCCCGGCGGCTGGTAAAACTCTTGCGGCCGGTCAAGGCCAAGATCAACCTGATCCCCTTCAACGAACATCCGGGCAGCGAGTTCCGGCGCCCCTCGCCTTCACAGATCAGCGCCTTTCAGGAACTTCTGGCCGAGCACCACTACACGGTCATCGTGCGCCACAGCAAGGGACAGGATATTGGCGCGGCGTGTGGGCAATTGCGGGCCAAGTTGGTACCCACGGGGGAATAGGCCGATGGTGGGAAAGCGTGCGCCAATACCATCCGCCGCTTAAATGTCAAATCTCAAAATCCAAATGACAAATGATGGATACGCTACGCGCAACTCATTTAATAAAGGAAGAATATAATCGCCCATCATCCTTCAATTGACATTTGGATTTGGTCATTTGGCATTTTTCCTTACAGCCTACGGCCTACAGTCCCCCCTGTCAGATCATATATTTCTTACTCTCCCCGGGAGGAATTCCCAGCACCGTCACCTGGCGGATGCCGCCGGGCCCCTGCACGCTGACCGTGACCGGCTCATGGTTCGGCGCCTTGCTGTAGCCGGCGCAGATGCTGGCCGCCAGCATGACCATGCCCTCCTCGGCACCATCGGGAATCACCGTAAGCGGCCCCGGGTGGTTTTCCACCTTCAGCACCAGGTCGCGTTCGGGATCGACGTTGCGGTTGATCATTTCGTTGTCCTTTTGCGTGCGGCCGACCACGATCTTGGTCTGTGGCCCCAGGCGCAGGTGACGGCCGAATTTGAGCAGGTGCAACGCCCGCTCCGGGCAGTCGGCCTGATGGTCGAACAAGTCCCGCAATCGCCGACTGAATATTTTGTCGGTGAGCAGACAGCCACCGGCAGGCGCCGGGAATTCGCTCACCCCATAGGTTTCGGCCAGCTGCAGCTGGGGTTTGCGCGAGCGACCGGAGATATCCAGCAGCCGATCACGGTCCACCCAGCCGTTTTGCTCGGGGATGGTCTCCGGCAGGCATCTGGCCGACAGGGGCCGCAGGATATAGCCGTCGAAGCCGGAATGTTTCTCCACATAGCGCAGTGAGGTGCGGTTCTGGCTCATGGGGCGCTGTCCCAACACCTCGCCGGAGAATAGAAAATCAAAGCCCTTGTCGGTCATGATCGCTCCGGCCAAGCGAAACATCAAGGCGTGACAATCCATGCAGGGATTCATGTTCTTGCCGTAGCGCACCGACGGCGAGCGCATCATCTGCATGTAGACGGGCGTGATTTTCTGGACCGTCAACGGCACACCGGTCTGTTCCGACGCTTTCCTGGCTTTGAAAGCCGAAAAAAAAGGGGTCTCAAAACAGACCCAGTGCACGTCAATTCCCTGTTCACGCAGCACCAGCGCGCTTAAAATACTGTCCAGGCCCCCGGAACACAGTCCCAGGGCGCGGATAGTTCTCGATTCAGCCATAAATTTCCTTATCGATTATTATCAATAACGATATCACCCGGTAGCCGGATAGGGTAAAGACCTGCAGCGATTCTGTCAAGAAATGTGCTGTCCCCTGCCAAGGTATTCGCATTTGGATTTCATTCTCATTATTGGAGAACAACCCAAAAAATTATCTTGATTCAGTCAATACCGAATGGCAAAATCCAAATACCAATTGTTTTTCAAGCAAAAAATTCACTATTATGAATCTTTCTTTCTCTACGTCTTCAATCAAAGAACGGACGTTCCCATTCGGCTGCCGACCGACATCGATTAACTTTCATAGATAACAAACTATTCTTGTATTAAAAATTGTCTTGACAATATTTAATACAATGATGTTTAACACGTTAAGGTTCAGTTCGGTGAAAAAAGTCTAACGCCGATATTGGGCTCTTTGCGGATCCGTCAATGTTTCCCTGATCCACATCGTTTTATCAGTGTTTAAGATAATGTTTTTGGCAAGGCCAGAGGGAGGAAGCCGTATTGTAATACTGCGACGACCGATAACGCGGCCCCAAAAACATTATCTTGAATGCTATAGCATGCGCAACGCATCCTGGCATGGATGCCTTTGTTAACCCCCAAGTCTTAACTTGATAGGAGCCACCGATGAAACAAGAGATCAGTTTAAAGGTTAATGGCGACACCTATGACCTTTACATCGAGCCATGGCGGACCCTCAACGAGGTCCTTCGCGAAGACCTGAACCTGACGGGAACCAAGTTGGGCTGCGGTTCGGGTGACTGCGGTGCCTGCACGGTCATGATCGACGGCAAGAGCGTCAGTTCCTGCCTCACCCTGGCCGTGGAAGCCAACGGCAAGGAGATTCTCACCGTGGAGGGTCTTGCGCCTTCCGGGGAGGCGCTCCACCCCATCCAGGAGGCCTTCATCGAAAAGGGTGCCATCCAGTGCGGATTCTGTACCCCCGGCATGGAGCTGTCCGCCTTGAACCTGCTCAAAAACAACCTTGAGCCCAATGAAACCGAGATCCGGCATGCCATTTCCGGCAACCTGTGCCGCTGTACCGGATACAACAAGATCGTGGATGCGATCGCCGATGCCGGTCAACGAATGAAATCCCAACAATAAAACAGGAGACAACGGTAATGCCAGCACCCCATTTCGACTATATCGCCCCAACAACTGTAGACGAGGCGGTTGCCGCATTGGTCAAGGGCGGCAAGGACGCCCGTGTCATGGCCGGCGGCACCGACCTGATGGTCAAGATTCGCCACCGGGCGTTGTTTCCCAAACAGCTCATCAGCCTGAAACGCATTGACGGTCTGAACGCGATCACCTTTGACGAAAAAAGCGGATTGACCATCGGCGCCACGGCGCTGTTGGCCGATGTGGCCAGCCACCCAGTGATTCGCCAGCACTATCCCACCGTGGCCGAGGCCGCCCAATCCACCGCCAATGTTCAGGTCCGCAACATGGGCACCGTGGTGGGCAACCTGTGCAACGCCTCCCCCTCGGCCGATAACGCGCCGACCCTGATCGCGCTGAACGCGACGGTCAACATCACCGGACCCAACGGGACCCGCAGCCTGCCGCTGGACGAATTTTTCCGTGGCCCGGGCCTCACCGCCCTGGAGAGCGGGGAAATCGTCACCTCGATTTTTGTCCCCATGCCGCCCGCCCATACGGGAACCGCCTATATCAGCATCTCCCAACGTGGCCAACTGGATTGTTCGGCCATCGGCCTGGGTGCCCGGGTCACCCTGGATGGCGATCGCTGCACGGATGTCCGTATTGTGGTGGGTGCCTGCGCACCCATCCCGTTGAGAACCAAGGATGCCGAAAAAATGCTGATCGGCCAGGAACTGACCGACGAGCTGATTCGCAAGGCGGCCCAGAAGGCCTCGGATGAAACATCGCCCATCACCGACGTCAGGGCCTCTGCCGCGTATCGCCAAAAAGTCACCACCGTCATCACCATCCGGGCATTGATCGATGCCCGCAAAATGGCAAAGCGGAAAAAATAATTCCCTATCGTTCGCATACCGCTGCCGACCCATCTACCGAGAGCCATAAAAGGATTGCCCATGAAAGCGTTCAATATCATCGGAAAAGACATTCCCCGAACCGACGGAAAGGCCAAAGCGACCGGACAAGCCGTATATGCCGACGATATCAAACTTCCCGGTATGCTCCACGGCAAACTGCTCCGTAGCCCGCTGGCCCACGCCCGCATTGTCAACATCGATACCAGCAAGGCCGCTGCCCTGCCCGGCGTGCGCTTGGTCATCACCGGCGCGGATCTGCCCAAGGTCACCACCGGCAACTGGCGGCTGTTTCCCAAAACCCAGGACGAGTATGCCCTGGCCATCGACAAGGTTCGCTATATCGGCGATGAAGTGGCCGCCGTGGCGGCAATGGACCCGGACATTGCCGAGGCGGCCATCGAACTGATCGAGGTCGAGTACGAAGAACTGCCCGGTGTCTATGACATCGAAAGTGCGCTGAAAGCTGACGCGCCGCTCCTTCACGACGGGTACAAAACCAATATCAGTATCGATCGCAAAATTGAATACGGCGATCTGGACAAAGCCTTCGCCGAATCGGATTACGTCCGCGAGGACACGTTCACGGTCCAGGCCCAGAGCCACGCCTACATGGAACCCTGCTCCTGCGTGTCCCAGGCAGACCAGGAAGGCCGCATCACCATCTGGACCTCCACCCAAACGCCGTATATCGTTCAATGCCTGCTGGCCTCGGCGCTGAATCTGCGAGAAAATGACGTCAGGGTCATCAAGCCCACTGTGGGTGGCGGGTTTGGCGGCAAAATGGAACTGCGCTCCTGGGAAGTCTGCTCGGCGTTCATGGCCCAAAAAACCGGTCGCCCGGTGAAATTCACCCTCTCCCGTGAAGAGGAGCTGATGGCCGGCCGCCGGCGCCATCCCATGACCATCCGGTCCAAGATCGGCTTCAAAAAAGACGGCACGATCATGGCCAAGGATCTGCACATCTATCTTGATGGCGGCGCCTACAACGCCATGGGCCCCACGGCCTGTTTCCTGGCCGGAAACTTCGGCGCCATGCTCTACCGCTATCCCAACTACCGCTACCTGGGCGAGCATGTGTACACCAACAAGCCCCCAGCCTCGGCCATGCGCGGATTCGGTGCGCCCCAGACCCTGTTTGCCGCCGAGACCCAGATGAACATGGCCGCCGAGGATCTGGGGATCGATCCCATCGACCTGCGCCTGAAAAAACGCCCAGGTGACCGGTAACGTCCTGCCCGGCGTGGCCACCATCAGCAGTTGCGGTTTCATCGAATCCCTCGAGGAAGTGCGCAAAATGAGCAACTGGGATGAAATTCGCAAGAATCCCAATCCCGGACAGGCATCGGCGTCGGCTGCTACAGCTTCATCTCCGGCGGCGTGTTCAACTGGTTCAATACCCAGTACAACTTCTCGGCCGCCGAAGTGAAGGTGTTCGAAGACGGCACCGCCCACCTGCTCACTATGGCCGCGGATATCGGGCAGGGGGTGGAAACCGTCATGACCCAGATTTTGGCCGAAGCACTGGGCCTGCAAATGGGGGATATCCGCATTACCGCCGCCGACACGGCCATCACCCCCCAGGCCGACCTGGGCGCCTGGGGCAGCCGCTTGACCCTCTTCAACGGCAACGCGGTATTGGATGCCGCCAATAAGATCAAGAAAAAACTGGCTGGCGCCGTAGCCGCCAAATTCAGCCTCAATACGATCTTCGAGATTGAATTCGAAGGTGGCCGGGTGTTTGCCAAAGGCAAACCCGATCGTGGCATGAGCTTGGGCGAAGCGGTGGCGTTTGTGCAGAAACTGCAGCGCGGCGAGCCGGTGGTCGCCCGGGGATACTATACCCCCAGAAACAAGGGCCTGGTCAGCCCGGCCTTCAGTTTCGGCGCCCAGGTGGCCGAGGTCAATGTGGATCAGGAAACCGGCCAGATCAAGGTCGTTCAAATGAACACGGCCCACGACTGCGGGACGGTGATCAACCACATGGCCGTGGAAGGTCAGTTGGAAGGCTCGATCCAGATGGGGCTGGGCTATGCCCTCTCCGAGAACTTCGTCATGGATGGCGGCAAGACCCTCAACACGAACTTTCTGGACTACAAGATGCCCCATGCCGCCGACATGCCGCCCAGCAACTCCGTGTGCATCGACACGTACGAAGAGGAAGGGCCCATGGGCGCCAAGGAAGCGGGTGAGGGGCTGGTTTCACCCACGGCACCGGCCATCGCCGATGCGGTCTGCCATGCCACGGGATTCCGCTGCATGGACCTGCCCATCACCCCGGAAAAATTACTCAAGGGGTTGAAGAAACTCTAGCCGGCCACGATCAACGGATGCGCAGGCAAGGGGTTTGGGCCTTGCCTGTGCATACGCTCATTTTCTCCCCGCCTTGGCCGTCAATTGCACCTGAAAGGTATGGCCCAGAACCTCGGCAATGGCGTGCACCGTGTTGTGGAAACGCGTGTACATCATGGCCAGGCCGACAACCCCGGCCAACACCTGCAGGGCATCCAGATCCTGATCCGACACTTTCCACGGCTCAAAGTGATACAGCCGCAACACACCGATCACCTCATCAAGATGGATGATGGGCAGGGAGACAATGGCGGCGATGCCTTCCTTGCGCGCCTCTTCCGGATATTGCAGGTTCTGGTTCTTCTGTTGGATATCGGCGATCACCACCGGATGGCCTTTAAAGGTTTCGTTGATGCTTTTGGGGGTGTTTAGGGGACCCTTGGTCAGATACTTGGCCGAAAGGCCGAAGCTGGCCAGGATTTCCAGTTCCTCGGTGACCGCGTTGAGCACGAAGATGGCGCAGCCCTTGACGTCGAGGCTGGCCGTGAGCATTTGGGCCAAATGGTTGGCCATAATGTCCAGGTCCTCACTGTGGGCAATCGCCCGGGTCACGGATTTGAAAATATCGATGTTGATTCTGTTTTCAGACGCCATGATCCCCTCCTTTCAGGTGGCAACGCAGATGGTGACCCCGCGCAGGGTCGCTACGACCCGGGCGTAGATGCTGCGGGTAAAAAATTGGGTAACTTTACCACCGCCTCGGCTAAGCACCAGGACGTTGCATCCGGACGCCTGATCGACAATCTCTTCGGCCGCACTTTTAACCCGTTTTTTAAACACACAGGTAACGGCTTCAGCATCGAAACCGCTCTGCACGAGCAGTCCGGCAACCCGCCGCAGGGACTCCTCCTTCTCGGCAAGTTCCGCTGCCAGGTAATTCATGCCGCTGCGCATTTTCGTGTTTTCCGGGTTGGCGGCATAGTCGATGGACGGCAGCGGCGGGTACGCGTGGAAGACCGTGACGGACGCCCCTTTGCAACTGCCGAAGGCATCGATGGTAAAACGGATGCCCTTCTGGTCGTTGGGGGAATAATTGTAGGGCAGCAAAATCCGAAACGTTGCCATGGCGCCCTCCTTTCCTGTATTCGCGGTTGAAGGATTGGCCGCACACCGAAAAGCGGAACAGGGCACGAAAAACGTTTTCAGGTTGAAAAAGGAGCAAATGAAACCACGTGTATCAAAACGGCTCAGAGCAACGGGTGGAGATGATCCGCATCAGGAGCGGCGGAATACCCAAGCCGATGAATAGGGCTATGCTTAAATGCTAAAATGGCCATTATGGCGTGTCAAATAAAAAATGACGGATTCGTAAAAAGCCCGATATCGGCGTTACGCTCACCCTTCGTCACTGCGGCGTACGCAAAAGTACGCTTCATTCCTTAAGGATTCGCAAGCCTTGACCTCGGGCTTTTTACGAATCCGTCGAAACGGCGACTTTTTACGAGACCATCAAAAATGGCGGGGGAGAAACCCCGCCATTTCAGTAACCATCGAATTGTAGCGTCGAAAACTAGCTGTGCGCCTCTTCCTTGACGCCCACGGCCATCTTGTAGAGGACGGTAAGCACCAGTGCGCCAATGGCATAGACGCCCAGGGTGATACCGATTTCCGGCATGGTCGGGGCATACTCATTGACCTCGTGCATGGGGTTGGGCACGAACCCCCCGGAAATCATTCCCAGGCCCTTGTCGATCCAGGTTCCCAGGATGATGACCATGCAGGCAAGCATCAGCGAGGTTTCGTTCTTGCGGGTCGCCGGGGTCACCGTGAGCACGATACCGGCGGCCATCAGAATCATGGACGCCCACATCCAGGGCACCAGCGCACCGTGGCCGTGCAATCCGGCAAAAAGGTACTTGATGTGCGTGGTGTGGCCGGGAATATTGCTGTAAAAAGCCACAAAAACCTCACACAGAAAGAAGAAGACGTTGATGCTAATTGCATAGGCAACGGTTTTTGCCAGGCTCTGGATCTGCTCCTTACCCGGATCGAAGTTGGTAAAACGGCGGATAAACAAGCAGAGCAGGATCAGCAGGGACGGGCCGGCGGCAAAGGCCGAAGCGAGAAACCGGGGAGCCAGAATGGCGGTCAGCCAGAAGTGACGTCCGGGAAGACCGCAGTACAGATAAGCCGTAACCGTATGAATGCTCACGGCCCAGGGGATGGAGACGTAAATCAGCGGTTTCAGCCAACCCTGGTAGTGGACACCGTTGCGCTCGGCTTCCAGCACGTTCCAGCCGATCACCAGGTTGAGGAACAGGTAGCCGTTGAGCACGATGGCATCATAAAAGAGAACGCTGTTGGGTGTCGGGTAAATCAGCACGTTGAGGGCGCGCATGGGCTGCCCGAGGTCGACCAGGATGAAGAGCAGGCACATGACGATGGAGGCAATCGCCAGAAACTCACCCAAAATCGTGATCTTGCCATAGGCTTTGTAATTATGCAGGTAGTACGGCAACACCACCATCACGCCTCCGGCGGCCACACCGACCAGGTAGGTGAAGTTGGCAATGTAAAATCCCCACGAGACGTCGCGACTCATGCCGGTGATACCGAGACCGAACTTGAGCTGCATCATGTAGAGGCCGAAACCGGCTCCGATGATACCCAAAAGGACGACCACCCATCCCCAGTACCATTTATTTCCTTTTACGGCTAATTCAAGCATGCTCACCTCACACGATGTAGTAGACGGACGGTTCCGTTCCCAGGACCTGTTTCCGTCTGATGGTGTAGTTTTCCTTCAACAGTTCCCGCACTTCCGAATGCTCGTCGTACAAATCGCCGAAAGCGATGGCACCGTTGGAGGCCTCCACGCAGGCGGGCTTGAGGCCGATGGCCAGCCGCTCCGCGCAGAAGTTGCATTTTTCAACACACCCTTCATGCGGGTGGGGAATTCCTTGTTGTTGTCCTTGATAAAGGGCCGCGGATCCCGGAAGTTGAAGCTGCGGGCACCAAAAGGACAGGCAGCCATGCAGAAACGACAACCGATGCAGCGATGGAAGTCCATCATCACGATTCCGTTATCGTTCTTGAACGTCGCCTTGGTGGGGCAGGCCCGGACGCAGGGTGGATCCTCGCAATGGTTGCACAGCAAGAGGAACGGCCGATTCTCGACATCTTCGTTGAGAAAATTGTTGGTCTTGTCGGTAAAGGCGTTGTGGTAGTGGGCTTCCCAGATCCATTTGATCTCGTGATTCTTGTTCTCGATCTCGGTAGGAATATTATGGATCTTATTGCACGCCGCGATAATCGGTTCCAACGCTTCGGCCGTCTGCAGTTTGCGGGTATCGATCACCATGGCCCATTGCTTGGCCGTCATGGCCTTCTCACCCTTGGCGATATGATAGCCAGGCCCCTTTGCATCTTCCGAAGCGAAGGCATTGAGTACGGGTTTTGCCCCAAGACCCAGCGCGGAAACGCCAGCTATCTGAAGAAAGCGTCTTCTGCTGTTATTCATACCTATTCTCCTTTTGGGTTATCTATGTGGCAATCCCAGCAATAGGGGCTTACGGATGCGTAGTTGTGGCACCGATCGCAGAAATCGGCCTTGTTGGAATGGCAGTCCAAACAAGTGTTGGAGAGGCTCATGTCAAAGCTCTTGCCGTCGGGATTGGTGAACATGCGTTCGCTACCCCGCACCACGTTATGGCGCCAGACGTCCAGAAGTTGCATGTGGTTGGTGGTCATGAATTCCTTGGACATCACGCACGTCTTGGCGGCCTGGGCTTTCGCGGTCAACACAAGCTCCGGTGCCGGAGCGGCCTTTCCCAGGTTGAACCAGAAGGGAAAGGTAATGGCGGCGATAAAAATAACCAGACCCGCGAGAATTTTATTTTTATCCTTCATCGGCTACTCCTCCATTCCCGGCAGCGGCTCGCCGCGCAAGTCGGTTTCTCTGTCCTTTTCTCCGGGCAGGATCAGGGCATTGGCCACCAGTTCGTGCAGCCCGGTCACCTCAACCTCGGGGACCCAGTATTCCATGGATGCCGGTAACGCCGCGCGGTCGATGGCACAGACACAGGCCAGCATGTTGACGCCGAACGTCTCATGTACGTATTTCACCGCGTTGGCCCGCGGGAACCCACCGGCCATCCGCAGTTCCATGTTCTCACCGGCGTTGAGACCGGCGCCGCTACCGCAGCAGAAGGTCTGTTCGCGGATCGTGTTGGCCGGCATTTCGTAGAAGTTGTTGGCCACGTTCTGGATCACGTAGCGCGGTTCGTCGAGCAGGCCCATGCCCCGGGAGGGGTTACACGAATCATGGAAGGTGATGATCTTGTTGTCGTTGCGACTGGGGTCCAGCTCCAGCTTGCCGTGCTTGATCAGGTCGGCGGTGAACTCGGCAATGTGCACCATCTTGGTGGACTTGGCGTTCTCGAATTTGGTGCCGGTGATCGGGTTGACCGGCTCTTCGAGAAAATCGGCAGGACCGTTCATGGTGTCCATGTACTGGGAAATCACCCGCCACATGTGACCACATTCGCCGCCCAGGATCCATTTTACACCCAGGCGTTTGGCTTCGGCGTACATCTTGGAGTTGAGCCGCTTCATGGTCTCGTGGGAGGTGAAGAAACCGAAGTTGCCGCCCTCCGACGCGTAGGTGCTCCAGGTGATCTTCAGGCCATATTTCTCTTTCAGGTAGTGAAAGAGAATCATGTAGCCCATACAGGTATAGGTTCCCGGGTCGGCGAAGACGTCACCCGACGGCGTGATAAAAAGGATGTCGGCGTTTTTTTCCATGTAGGCCGGCTTGACCTGAACACCGGTGATCTCTTCGATGTCGTCGACGAAGAAATCGAGCATGTCCTTGAAGGCATGCGGCTGGATTCCCAGATGGTTGCCGGTCATGTAGCAGTTGGACACCGGCGTGGCGATCCAGTCGATGTTCAATCCCAGGAGATTGAGCAACTCGCGGCCCATGATGGTGATCTCGGCCGTGTCGATGCCGTAGGGACAGAAGACCGAACAGCGTCGGCACTCGGTGCACTGAAAGAGATAGTACCACCACTCCTTGAGCACATCCAAGGTCATGGGCCGGGCACCGCCCAGACGCCCCAGGATCTTGCCCATCTTGGTAAAATCGTTGCGGTAGACGCTGCGCAGCAGCTCGGCCCGCAAAACCGGCATATTTTTGGGATCGCCGGTGCCGATAAAGAAATGGCACTTGTCAGCGCAGGCGCCGCAGCGCACACAGATGTCCATGAACACCTTGAAGGATCTGAATTTCTCCAAGCGCTCGCGGAATCCCTCGAAGATAATCTGCTGCCAGTTTTCGGGAAGCTTCCAGTCGTCGTCCAGCGGATTCCAGGCTCGCGCGTTGGGGAGGCCCAGGGTCTCTACGCTCTTGGGGTTGGCGGCATAGCAATACATCCCCTTGCGGATATCCACGGGCGTGTCCATCCAGCCGGCGCCGGACGGACGATGATCTATCTTTGACAATAGTTCATCGGGTGTGATCAACTCATCTGCCATTATCTGCTCCTTTTGTCTTAAGCCTGTTCTTCGGGCATTTTAACGACCGGCAGGCCGGCTTCGACCATTTTTTCTCTGAAATCGTCTTCATACTCTTCGTAGGTATGAACCTTGACCGGATAGTTCCAGGGGTTCACGTGCCGGACCTGACGGGTGTTGCCGGTCATGTTCCGGGTCGGACTGAGGAATATGCCGCCCAGGTGCATCAATTTGCTGAAGGGGAAATAGGCCAGCAGGACACTGACCAGAAACAGATGGGCGAAGAACAGACCGCTGATACCCTCGGGAATCGTGGGCCGGAAGGTCACCAGGCCCATGGTCAATTCTTTGATGGCAACGATATCCACCTTGGAAAGATAGCGCATGAAAATACCGGAAAGCGCGATTCCCATGATCAGAAACAGGGGGAAAAAGTCGGCTGCCAGGGAGATATACCGAACCTGGGGGATCATCACCCGGCGCAGAAAGAGGTAAAGGGCGGCGGCAAGCAGCACCAGCCCGGACATATAGACCCCCGGAAGCCCTTGTTGCACGGCATCGTAAAGCACTTCCATGCGCATGAAGCCGTCCACGTTTTCAAGTATGGTGACGAAGAAGGGAACCGGCTCCGTGAAAAATCGCAGGTGCCGCAACACAACGGTGAAGAAAGCGTAGTGGAAGGCCAAGGCGCCGATCCATAGGAACAACTCGAGCTGGTAGGTCAGATGCGGTCCGCCTTTAAGCTTCATGCGGGTGTTGCGGAACAGCGACCGGAAACAGACAATTTCCAGAAACATCCGGGCAACAACCCCAAGCGTACAAGACGGGTTGTCGATTTTGGCCTGTTTGAACCAGGGCAGGGATGGCTGCTGCCCGCACGTGGTGGTAATCCGGAAAGGTACTGCCGATCGCGCCCATCCCATCACGCGCCGGGCAAATCCGACGATAAACAGAATGATCGCCAGATAGGGCACAATGATGCCGAAAACCATCTGCAGGCCCGCCCCCTGTTGCGTGCCCACATAGGCGATCAGGAACAGCGTGATAACCGCTATGAGGCTAACCATGTAATTTTTATTCATCGAACCGCACCTCACTCCTTGGCCCTGGCAGTGTCAAATTCTCCGTCACCGTCTCGTTCCCGACGCCTTGATGTCACCCCATTGACATCAAGCATTTCCGGAGGAGCGGGTCACGGCGAACGCTTGACCGTTGCCGGATGCCTGAATCGAAAAGATTATAAGGAAAATTTCAGAAACCGGGCCCGTCTGCCTCGGTTTCAACGATCAATCCTGCACGCTTCAACGAACCGAAAAACTGGTTTCTCGACTCGGTGGCCTTGAGTTCGAATATCTTTTCCCGACAAGCCACATAGATATCGAAAGCCACCAGGGCCATCTCGTCGATCTGCCGGTCCAGGCCGGTTAGCGTCCCACTCGCGTCGCGGTCATCTTCCGCGAGATGCTTGCGAATAATCTGCTTCAGGAAAAAACAAAGCCAGTGGCCTTGGAAGGGGTAAATGACTGCACCGCTCGAATTCTCAGAATCGGGTCGAGGGCGGCGGCCATTGCATCACGGCCGGCTCCGGTGACAAGGGCATCTACCAGGATCTCAAGATTGCGGTAGGTGGTCTGGCCCACCGGATTGGCAAACGGGTCTTTCTGATTTTTCAGAAAGCGTGCCGTGTCGGCCGGATAGGAATCCACTGTGGCCTGAAACCAGCTTTTCAGGATCGCCTGCTTTTTCGTCGCCAGTAAAGATGCTGAATTCATCTACGGTCTCACCCCGGTGGCCCCCACGCACGTATGCACGGGTGCCGCAATATCAATCTCAGCTTTTCAGTTCGGATTGTTTTGGTGGAAAATACTGTGCAACGACTGGAAATCAGCCGAATTCAAGCTCGAATCTATAGTCAACTTGCCCTTTTCTGTCAAGGGTAAATAAGGCTCTCTTCTCGTCGGTCCTTACGGATCAACGGTACATCTTTTTCCATGGCGAGCGTTGATTTTCCCGGGCGTCGGCCAAGGCCAGGTACAACGTTCCCACCACCAGTTCGGCGCAGTGGAAATGATCCGCCGGCAGCGTTCCCAAATACTCGGCCACCCGTTCCGGCGTGAGTTCCCAGGCGGCATCCAGGGTTTTGCCTTCAACCAGCGAGATCACCGCGTTACAGCAGGCGTTGGTGTTCAGGCAGCCGTTGATATCATAGCCCAGGTTCTGAATGGTATCCCCCCGCAACTTGACAAAAAACTCGACCGTGTCGCCGCAATCCCCGGTTTTTTGGCGTGACCATCGGGCTGTTCCAACCGCTCGCGCCGATCGTTACGAAAAGCCATCTCCAGGAAAGTCAGGGAGTGGTCCTGCCAAAAATCCGCAGTTTCATTGGGTTCGTCCATCCGTTTCCGTCTCCTTGATTGAAATCCGTGTTTACATCCATGATAAGCCGCCGCGGATCATAAAAGGCGTCGCCGGCTTTGTCAATATGGGTTCCGCCGATCAGTTAACCATTTACGATAGTTAACGATTTATGTTAACGTGCTTGCCTGTCGGAATGTTCGACCGGTTGCCATCGGCGCTTTTTCGGTTTCCGCCCGGTGTAACGATTGAAGATTTCTACGATAAGGATGCCACCGATGAAACTTGCCGCCATTATCGCCAACATCGCCCAACTGGTCATCATTCTGCTGATCTTCTTTATTCGCGGCCTCGATCTGGGCGCATGGGTCATCTTTCTGCTCTTTTTACTGCTTGCGATTCCTTTTCTCAATCTTTTGACCCTGCTCGTATCCAAACGCGCCCTGTACGACGCGTTTTCCGACGAGACCGGTGGTATCATCAAACGTGAAGCCATGCGCATCCAGTATAGCGGCACGCACTATGCGACCCTGACCACCGACGGGATCACCTTTACCGTTCGCGATCTGTCGGAGGGCGGGGTACGCATCAACGCCAGCTCGGCCACGACCCTTAAAAGAAAAATTACCGGTATTCTCCAACTGCTTTGTAATCATGAAATCCGTTTCAAAGCCACCGTCCTGCGCCGGGAAGAAGGCGCGGTGGTTCTGCAGTTCAATCACCCCATCGGCACCGCAACCCTGGCTGAAGAGAAAAGATCGTTGGGCAGTCGGGAAACGAGATAAAAAAACGCTGAAATGGCATTTTGATAGGCAAATCCGTGGAAGACGCGCCGGTGCACATCGGGCTCGACACCCAGTTTTATCGCACGGCGAATCCATCCGACGGGGATTCGATTTGGAGATGGGAAAATTCCGGGCGTGCCCTCAGGCGTCGGGTCTGCAGATCTCTCGGGAGCGGGGAAAACGCCGGCGATCGCTCCCGCTACGGCGCTCCCGGCCGGAACGGCGCTCGGGCAAATATCCGTTATAGATGTAAAACCGGCGATCTACACCGATACGCCGCCCGCCGTTGTCGATGATCATCATTTTATCTTTATCCAAAAAATTCGCTTCAGCTGGGAGCATTTGCCTTTCCATTCACTGCAATACGATTGCAAGAAATGAATCACGCTTTTCACACGGGATTGATTGACGGCCGTTTGGTGGCCTTTTCACACATTCAAGCAATCCGTATACCAGGCTGTAAATCAGCTATTATACTTTTGTGTTCAAATAGATAGACCGTATCCTTCGGGGATGCGGGCCACGGATGTGGAAAACCGTTTCACACTCACGCTGTCTTTTTTTTCATAGTGGCATTTTATTTCACACCCAAATCGCTCAAGACGTAGCGCGTTTTTTCTGCGGCCCCCGGCGGGTTGGCCGGCGGCAGGTTTCGCCCGTCGGCCCGACCTGCCACGGTGCTCTCCGGAAGGTCTCTTTTTCCGGTCGGGTTCGGATTTCCTCTTGGCTCTCTTGAAAAACAGCGCGGTTAGATGCTCGGCACCAAGCGCTTTCAAGGCCTTGCGGATGAGCGGCCGATTGGCCGGATGGCGATACTGGATCAGGGCGCGCTGCATCTTGCGTTCGCGAAAGGTCTTGGCCACATACAGCGGCTTTCCGCTGAACGGATCCCGCTGCGTATGGTACATGGCGCCGGAAAGGGTCAGTGGCAAGGGGATGAAATCCTGAATCTGTTCGGGATGCATGTTCCGCTCGATCAGGTAGCGGGCCATGTTCAGGGCATCGCCTAGGGTGGCACCGGGATGGGCGCTGATGAAATAGTTGACCAAAAACCGCGGCGCCGGCAGGCGCGACCCACCCGCCGGAACTGGTCGACGAAGGCATCGTAGGCGGCAATACGGGGCTTGCCCATGGCATCCAATACCCCGTCGCAAACATGCTCGGGGGCCACCTTCATGCGGCCGCTGATGTAAAAGCGGCACAGTTCTTCAAGGCAGGCATCGGTCGCCGGATCGCCGAAGAGGTCGTGGCGGAACCCGCTGCCGATAAAAGCGTGCTTGACGCCGGGCAGCTGGCCAACCCGGCGATACAGGGGCAAACTGCGACCATAGCCGGGATCCAGCCGGTTACAGGTGGACGGGACCAGACAACGCCGGTCGGCGCAATAGCCCTTGGTGGGCCAGCGCGGGCAGGCGGCCCCGTACAGATTGGCCGTGGGGCCGCCCATGTCGGTAATCGTACCGCGAAAGTCCGGGTGCTCGGTCAAACGGCGGGCTTCCCGCAGGATGGACGCCTCGCTGCGGCTCTGCACCATGCGCCCCTGGTGGAAATAGAGACTGCAGAAATTGCATTCGCCGCAGCACCCGCGATGGGTCACCAGGGAGTGGCGGACCGTTTCCAGCCCGGGTACACCGCCCATGGTGTTGTATTGCGGATGCCAGCGGCGCCGGTAGTCCAGATCGTAGATCGCATCCAACTGCGCTTCGGCCAGGGGCCGCGGGGGAGGAAAGACGACCGCATGGCGGTCCCCATGGGCCTGAACCACGGTTCGGCCGGTGAACGGGTTCTGTTCTCCGTAAAAACGCCGGAAGGCCGCATTGAAATCCTCGGTGGAGGCGCTGACCGCCTCGAAGGACGGCAGGACGACAACCGCGTCCGGGTTGCCGGGGTCCTTGCGGATCACCGCCGTTCCGGCGATACCGTCCAGGGTATCCACAGGCTCCCCCGCCGAAAGCCGCCGGGCGATTTCGACCACCGCGCCCTCCCCCATGCCGTAAACCAGAATGTCGGCCCGGGCATCGAAAAGAATCGAGCGCCGCACGCGGTTGTCCCAGTAGTCGTAATGGGCCAGCCGGCGCATGCTGGCCTCGAGGCCGCCGATCACCACGGGAGCGTCCTTGAACGCCTGGCGCACGCGGTTGGCGTAGACGATCAGGGCCC
>NZ_BBCC01000054.1 GCF_001311845.1 Desulfosarcina cetonica JCM 12296
ACGACGCACCGGTCGGCATGGATCCGGGGAGGCGCCGGACGGCAGCGGCCGCTACGGACGATGTGATGTGTATTTTTTTGGGGGGCGGCTTGACAGTGGGTTCCATCGCATTACCATAGTTGGTTTTTTCAACGCACCTCCCTGCCGCCAGCGGTTTTGGGAGCCTTTTCCAGGTCCGGCGAAGGACGCCGTCGACTGGGACAACAGGATGGCACCATGTTAAAAATCCTCTATCACCGCTTCATCTCATCGGTCCTCTGGAACCTGTTCCTGATATCGGCGGGGGCCATCGTTTTCGCCATCGGCGTCAAAGCCATCGCCATTCCCCATGGATTCATCACCGGTGGCGTTTCGGGGATGACACTTCTCATTTACTATGTCAGCGGACGCATGTCACCGGGTTTGTGGTATCTGGCCATCAATATTCCCATTTTTCTCTTTGGATGGCTGCATGTCAGCCGGCGCTTTTTTTTCTACAGCCTTTTTGGCATGGCGATTATGTCCCTGGCCATCGACCTGGTACAGATCACCTTCCCCATCAAGGAACCGATTCTGGCTGTCCTGGCCGGTGGCGCCCTCATGGGCGCCGGTTCCGGCATCATTTTACATTCATTGGGCTCCGCCGGCGGTCTGGACATCGTAGGCATTATCCTGAACCAGAAATTCAACGTGCGCCTGGGATCCTTTTACTTCGCCTTCAACGTCGTCCTCTTCGCCTTCAGTTTCGGGTTCCTGGATGCGGACTTGGTGCTCTACTCCCTTTTCACCAGTTTCATCTCCTCACAAACCATGGATTATGTCCTGGCCGTTTCCAACCAGCGGAAAATGGTCTTTATCATCTCCGACCTGAACGAGCAGATTGCCAGGGAACTCCAGGCCCGGCTCAATCGGGGAAGTACCTATCTCAACGGCAGCGGTGCCTACACCGGCAGGGCGAAACAAATCATCCTTACCGTGGTCCACAACTACCAGCTCAAACGGCTGGAAGAGGTGGCGCTGACCATCGACCCGGATGCCTTTATCATCACCGAAAACACGTTCAATGTCCTCGGCCGCGGCTTTTCCCGGCGAAAAGTGTATTGAGGCCGTGGCGCCATCCCCCTGATCAACAGAAGCCGGTCTAGGTTGGCAGGTAATCCTCCCGCGCGGGAGAAAACACTTCCAGAGCCCGTGCGTCCTCGATGGCCCGGGCACTGTGGGGCACATCGGCGCCGATGCACCAACTGTCACCGGGACCGGCTTCATGATCGACGCCGTCAATGGTGATGACGATGCGGCCGGAGATGAGATAACCGGTCTGCTCATAGGGGTGGTGATGCAGGGGCAGCACACTGCCGCCGGCCAGACTGAATTGACCCATCAGGGTTTTTTCGCCATATACCAGGGTGGCCAGTTGAACACCGTCGATAAGCGGGCGGTAGGTGGCATCGGTTTGCTTTTTAAACATGGGTGTCTCCTCGTTCTTCATTCCGGGGTGGGTCTTTTTCCAGTACGTCTTCCAGATTCTCTTCCATCTCCCCGCCCATCTCCTCTTCGGCCGCATAGTCGGCCGGCAGGGTTTTGCGGGTTTTCACCCCAAGGGCTTTTAGCTGTTCGGCCCGTCGCACCAAATTTCCCCGACCGCTGGAAAGCCGTTCACGGGCCGTGCGGTAGGCCCCCCGGGCACGCTCCAGTTGACGGCCGACGTCTTCCAGGGATTCGATGAAACCGATAAACTTGTCGTACAGCCCGCCGGCCTGCCGGGCGATCTCCATGGCATTGGCGTTCTGGTCGACAAACCGCCACATGTGCTGAACGGTGCGCAGGGTCACCAGAAGCGTCGATGGAGAAACGAGAATGACATTCTTCTCGAAGGCATCGCCGAACAGGGTCCGATCGTTCTCCAAGGCCGTCAGAAAGGCCGCCTCGACGGGAACGAACATGATGACGAAATCCAGGCTGTGGATGCGACCAGCGTCTCGTATTGCTTCTCGCTCAACCCCTTGACGTGAGCCCGTAGCGAGGCAATATGGGCCTTTAAGGCGCCATCCCGCACAGCGGCGTCATCCCCGGCGTTATGGTAGCGTTCGTAGGCCTTGAGCGAGACCTTGGCATCCACAATCACATCCCGCCCCTCGGGCAAGCGCACGATCACATCGGGCTGGAAACGCGTACCGCCGGGATCGGTCAGGCTGACCTGCGTGTCATAGCCTCTGCCCTTCTCCAGCCCGGAGGCCTCCAGGACGCGCGCCAATATCACCTCACCCCAGTTTCCCAGGATCTTCACATCGCCCTTCAGCGCGTTGGTCAGGTTGATGGCGTCCCTGCCGATACGTTCATTGAGGTTTTTCAGATGCCCGATCTCGTTGAACAGGGCGGCCCGGTCGCGCGATTCGCGGTCATAGACATCCTCGACCCGTTGCTTGAATTCGCCCAACTGCTGCCGCAGGGGACCGAGCAGGCCGTCCATCTGGGTTTTGCTCTGCTCGGCGAAGTTGCGCCCTTTCGCTTCCAGGATGCCGTCGGCCAGCACGCTGAATTCTGCCGTCAACCGTTCCCGGGCATCGTTCAGAAGAGCGATCTTCTCCTGGACCAGTTGGCGTTCAGCTTCCAGACGGGCGTTCAGTTCGGCGTTCTGTTTTTCCGCCCGCAGGTGCTGTGAGGCAAGTAAATCCCGCTCGGCGAGCGCACTTTCCAACCGCTGCCGCAGTTCATCCAGACGCACCGCCAGGCTGTGTTTTTCCAACCCGGCGAAACGGGTTTCGATGGCCAGTCGCTGACGGCAACGCCAGCGGCAAACCCACACGGTCACAACGCTGCCGACCAGTACGCCGGCCGCTCCGATGACAAGCAACGCCAGGCGTGGGGCATCCATGCAAAGATCTTGAAGGTGCAAGTGGAAGATCCCTATTCAAGCGGTTAAACGATTGCAAAGCCTGCTTATACGCGACTTGGCAACGCAAATCCAGTCCTGCCTGAAAGGGGAGGAGGAAAATGGGTGGGGCGGATCGGGCGGATCGGGTGGATCAGGTGATCACCACGGATGCGGGGATCAGAGAAATATCGTTTTCACGGTGATATCGTCATCCATGGGCGTCTCCTCTTTTTTGCGGAAATACAGGTCGTCATCCAGGCTTGCCGTTGCCATATCCAGGCGAAGATTCTCGATACAGTGTCCCAAGGCGGTCTGGACGCCGCCGTCATTATAAAGCCCCGCACTCAGCGCGGCGGCCTGGCGCACTGACGGGTCCGGGTCGTACAGGCCGCTGATCACCGCATCCTTGGCCTCACGGCAACCCATCAGGCTCAGATTGACCAACGCCCATTTGCGTTCCGACGGATTTTGTGACCACAGCACATAATCCGAAAAACGGATCACCGCCCCGGCGGGATTGGCGCTGAGCACATCGATCAAAACGTTTCGAAGCGCGTGGCTGACCGCTTTCACGGCCAACGCACATAGCGCGGACATCACCTGAACATCGTCGGTATGCGTGGATAGCCGCCGTACGCTTTCCATCGCCGTACGATCGTCCGGGAACGCGATCAACTTATCGATTAAGGGTTGAAGATTCATGCGTCGACTCCTTTAACATGTGGGGAACCCCTGCCTTGGACGCCATCCAACACCGGTGACGCCGGTTTTGTGCATTCGGGGAAAAACGGAGGATAGGCAAACCCTAACGCAGGTAGGCGGTTGGCGCTGTGACGGTATTCACATGAAAAATGTGACCTGGCTCACATTTTTTCGGTGACCCGCGGAAAAAGACAGACGGCGGGTTAAACGGGGGTGGGTTCGCGGAAATTCGCCTTTCGGACGGATCCGTCAAAAATTGAAGGGCAGGGTTTTGATAACCCGCATGCGGCCTTTCTCCTTGGCAATATACCCCCCGGTCACCAATTCGTTGTAAATCCGGCAAACGGTCTCGCGGGAGGCCCCCACCATGTCGGCAAGTTCCTGCTGGGTGAGTTTTTCCTCAATGACCCCATCGGCATTCTGGTTGTCGGTCAGAAACCGGGATAGGCGCCCATAGACATCCAGAAAGGCCAACGCCTCAATTTGTTGCGTGGCCTTTCTGAGTTTGTCGAGCAGGGTATCGATCACGTTGCGGTAAAGCATGGGATGTGCATCGGCGAAGTCGAAAAACGCCTTGCGCGTCAGGACGATCAGGATACAGGGGGTTTTGGTGATCACGGTGGCACACCGGGCGTTGCGGTCCAGCAGGCTCATCTCACCAAAGTAGTCATATGGCTGGAAACGATTGACCACGAACTGCCGTCCCGATTCGTCGCTGCGCAGCGCATGGGCCTTGCCCTTGAGCAGCACATACAGGCAATCGGTCTCGTCCCCGGCAGTGATCACCAAGGTGTTTTTGGGAACTTTGCGTTCCTGGCAAAAGGTCTCCAGCCGGGCGATGGCGTCGGTCTGCAGATTCGAAAACAAGGCGACTTTTTCCAGCATACGGGCAACCCATCTAACGATAGTGAATATCAGGCGATTTGTCTATTTCACAGGGCAACCACAATAAAAAAATGCTATGAGAAAAAAAATCGAAAAGCAACCGGAAAGTGGACAGGCCGCTGAAGAAGCATGTATTTGATTTCACAAAAAGGGCATACGTCACCCTGGCGTATGGCATCATTTACCCACCGAATCAACATATAGTCAACTTCATACAAGAAGACCACAATATATAGATAGGCATGTTTATTGCTGGTGCCCATCAAAACGGCGCTTCATGCTGAGCGCGCGTTCTTCCCCCGGACGCACCGGTTCAACGATCACAATGCAGCGGGAATATTGAGGAGACAGAGATGCAACGTTGCGCACAATGCAAAAAAATTCTCTTTCGAAAAAAAGACGGGACGCTGGCATGTCCCAACGAATGCGACAGCAACGGTGAACGACGCGCATTCAATACCGTTATCGACCCCATGAAGGATCGCCGCATCCACGATGAGCCTGATCCCTGGGACGAAGTTCGCTACTGAGAGCGTGTTTGAAGGGGTTTCACACCTTGGCGAGGAGATCGCCCCCGCCCAGCAGCACGGCAACACTCTTGATCAACGCGTAAACCGGCTGACCGGACTCGAGTCCCAATTCCTGGAACGAGTCCCGGGTAATCCGCGACCACAAGGGGACGCCGATATCGAGGCGCACGTCGACATAATAGCCGCCGCTGTCCAGAATCGTGTCCACCTGCCCGGCAAAGACATTCTGGAAACTGGTTCTGCCCGGCGGCGCCATGGCGATGGCCACATTCCGGGCCGGGATACGAACGCGCACCGTGTCCCCGGCGGCTGCCGTGATGGGTGCCACTTTGAGAATCCGGGCGCCGAAGCGCAAATGGGCCAAGCCATCGGCAGCCGGCGATGCCTCCACGACGGTCGGAATCACCGCCCCGCTGTCGTCACCGCCCAGGCGCGTGTGCAGCTCCGGTCGGGCCAAAAGATCCTCCAGACGATCATGGGCCAGGACACGGCCCTTTTCCATCACCACCATGTGATCGGCCAGGTTGAGAATTTCATCCAGGGCGTGGCTGACATAAAGGATGGGAATGGCGAACTCCTGGCTGAGACGCGCGATAAACGGCATCACCTCGGCCTTGCGCGCGGCGTCCAGGGATGCCAGGGGCTCGTCCATGAGCAGCATGGCCGGGCTGGTCAACAGGGCACGGCCGATGGCCACGCGCTGTTTCTCGCCGCCGGAGAGTCTTGCCGGGCGGCGTGTCAGCAGGTGACCGATGCCGAGCAGTTCGACCACGGCATCGAATTTGACGAAACGCTGGACGGCCGGCGTCAGACGCATGCCATAGGTCAGATTGGCGCGTACCGACAAATGCGGCAAGAGACGCCCGTCCTGAAAGACATAGCCGATGCGACGCCGTTCCGGTGGCAGATCAATGCCCTTGGCCGCGTCGAACAGGCACAGGCCGTTGACGGTGATGCGGCCGGCATCGGGGCGTGATAGGCCGGCCACCATGTTGACGATGGAGGTCTTGCCGGCACCGGAGGGTCCGTACAGGGCGGTCACACCCGAATCGTCGCTTTGAAAAACGGCATTCACCAAAAATCGCCCTGCTGGCGGGTAACATCGATTTCCACCGGAACCTACCCTCGATACATTCGTAAAAAGTTACTGTTCGGACGGATTCGTAAAAGACCCGAGATCAAGGCTTGCGGATCCTGAGGAATGAGGCGTACTTTTGCGTACGCCGCAGTGACGAAGGATTCGCGTAACGCCGATATCGGGCCTTTTACGAATCCGTCATCCTTGCAAACGGCTGGCATACCGCCTAGCCAGCACTTCTGAACAAATCAGGGCCAGCATGGCGATCGTCACCGAGAGGATGCACAGGCGCATGGCCGCCATCTCACCGTCGGGAACCTGGGTAAACGTATAAAGGGCCAGCGGTAGGGTCTGGGTTTGACCGCGAATATTGGAAACAAAGGTAATGGTGGCGCCGAACTCGCCCAAACTGCGGGCGAAGGCCAAAATCAGTCCGGTAATGATGCCCGGAATCATCAGGGGCAGGGTCACGGTGAAAAAACCCGCAACGGGCCGGCGCCCAACGTTCTCGCAGCGGCCTCCAGCCCCTGGTCGACCCCTCCAGGGAAAGTCGCACGGCCCGCACCAACAAGGGGAATGACATCACCGCGGCCGCCAGCACGGCCCCCTTCCAATTAAAGGCCAGCACGATGCCCAGCTGATAGAGCCAGGCGCCGATCACGCCGTTGCGGCCCAACAGCACCAGCAGCAGATAACCGGTGACCACCGGTGGCAGGACCAGGGGCAAATGGATCAATCCATCGAGCAGGTTCTTGCCCGGAAAACGCAGCCGGGCCAAAACCCAGGCCGCCAGGATGCCCAGGGGCAAACTGGCGGCCACGGCCCAGCCGGAGACCCACAGGCTCAGCCGCAGGGCCTCCAGCTCAACATCCGTCAAATTCAAAAAATGCATTAATTCACGCTGAATCCATACTTTTCGAAAATCGCGCGGGCTTCGGGGGTTTTAAGAAAATCCATGAACGCCTTGGCCGCCTCGGCCTTGCCGCCCGTCACGGCCGCCACTGGGTAGACGATGGGCGGATGACTGTCGGCCGGAAAGGTCCCCACCACGCGGACCTTGTTGGAAATGGCCGCATCCGTGGCATAGACCTCGCCCAGCGGGGCCTCGGCCCGTTCCACCAGAACCAGGGCGGCGCGCACGTCCTTCATCGGCGCCACACGATCCTTGACTTGCCCCCAAAGGCCCAATTTCTCCAGGGCTTTTTTCCCGTACATGCCGGCGGGCACGTGATCGGGATCGCCCATGGCAAGGCGTCCGTCCGGCCCCAGCAGCGCCGCCAGGTCCATGCCGGCCTTGATGTCGACGGTCTGGATGGCACTCGCCTGGGGGGCGATGAGCACAATGCGGTTGCCCAAAAGATCAAAGCGACTGGCCTTGTCGATGACGTCCTTATCGGCCAGGAAATCCATCCATTTTTTATTGGCCGACAAATACACATCGGCCGGTGCACCGCTTGCAATCTGCTTGGCCAGGGTGGACGATGAGGCAAACGAGGTCTTGATCGTTCCCAGCTTCTTCGCGGCATACAGATTGCCGATATCGGTAATCGCATTGGTGGTGGATGCGGCGGCAAACACGACCACTTCAGCCTGCTCGGCCGCAACGGGTCCGGCAACGAATCCCGACATCATGACGATTGCCAACAACGGGGTAATCATGTGCTTAATCCATCTCATTTTCAAGCTCTCCTTTTCTTTTATCGGAATGAATGACCGAATTCAGGCGCCGGTCACCGACCAGCGCCTCCCCCAGGTGCGCGGGGCGGTACACGTCAGCGATTCGCCGGCCTGGGCCATGGCGTTTTTCTCAACCAGGGGATAATCCCCGTCGGCCACCAGCCGCCCCTGATGGATTTTCCCCATGCGGTCGGCCAGCTGACGCGCCTCCTCCCAATTGTGGGTAACGAAAACGGTGGTGATTCCCAGATGGCGTTGATGGTTTTTCAACTCGGTCCTGAGCCGCCGCGCATGATCCGTATCGAGGCTGCTGAAAGGCTCGTCCAGCAAAAGAATCCGCGGTTCGGTGGCAATGGCCCGTGCCAGGGCCGCGCGCTGTTTTTCGCCGCCACTCATCTGGATCGGATAGCGCCCGGCCAGCCGAGCGATGCCAAACCGCTCCAGCAATTCATCGATCCTTGCCTTTCGGGTCCGGCGGTCCAGCTTCAGGTGCGTCAGGGCGATCTTGAGGTTCTGGCGCACGGTCAAGTGGGGAAACAGCAACAGATCCTGGAATAAGTAACCCACCCGGCGGCGATGGGGCGGCAGCCGGTCAATACAGGTGGCATCGAAAAAAACCCGGCCCTGGTAGGCCAACAGGCCGGCAATGACCTGCAGCAGAGTGCTCTTGCCGGCACCCGACGGTCCCAGCAACACAAACAGCTCGCCGTCGGCCACGGTCAGGTCGATCTCCCGAAGCCCGCGCACACAGACCTTTTCCAAACGGATCGCCGTCATGCCCCACTCCTCGTCAGCGGCGTTCCGGCCCCCAAGGGCGAACCAATCCAGCGCATGGTCAAAAGAACGATAAAGCCGGTAAGGATCAACAGCCAGGCGCATACCAGGCGATCCCCACCTCTCCGCTGGAGATATTCAAATAGACGGCCATGGGCAGGGTCTCTGTACGAAACCGCGTGGCCCCGGCCACCATCAGGGTCGCGCCGAACTCGCCCACGGCCCGCGCCCAACAAAGCACCAGCCCCCCCAGAATCACCGGTCGGGCCATGGGCAGGGAGATGCGCAGGAAAACCTGCCAGGGTTTCAGGCCCAGGGTCTGGGCAGCCTGTTCAAAGCGCACGTCACTGGAGGCAAACGCCGACCGGCTGGTACGGGTCATGATCGGCGCCGCGATGAGCACCTGGGCCAACACCGCCCCCCAGGGGGTGAAGAGCAGCTGGATGCCCAGACGGTCCAGCACCTGACGGATCCCGTCGCTACCCAGCAGGAACAACAGCCCCACGCCGGCCACCAAGGGGGTCATGGTCATGGGCAGATCGATCAGCGTGTCGACCAGAACCTTTCCGGGAAAGTCCTGGCGTGCCAGCAAATACCCGGTGGGAACACCCAGGATGAGGCAATGGCCGCCGCCAGCATCGATGTGCCCACGGTCAGGCGCAGGGCAAAGCGGATCTCGGCCGATGCCAGTGTCTCCATGATCTGGGCAATCGGCAGGGGCAGAAACAGACCGGCCAAGACACCGGTGATCAATAAAACCAAGAGCCCCAACGGCAGCAGGCAAAGGCAGCGCATGGGCGGGAATCACTTTTCCAGGGGCAGGAAGCCGTACTGCATGAAGACGGCAATGGCCGCCGGAGACGCGAAAAAGTCACGCACGCGATCGGCCAGTTGTGGGTCGGAGGCCGTCCGGAGCACGGCGGCGGCGATGGTTTCGGCCTGGAAATAGGCCTTGGGGATGTCGACGATGGTGATCTTCGCACGATTCTGAAAGGCGTCGGTCCGCCCGATAATGGCGGCATCCACGGTTCCCTGGCTAACGTAAAGGGCCAGTTGCTTGACCGTGACACCGTAGACGATGACGTTCTTCAAAATCGCATCCTTCTTTCCCGAGCGCTCGCAGATCGCCATGGCGGTGCGGCCGAAGGCCATGGCCTTGGGATCTCCCATGGCCAGACGGACGCCGGGCTGGGCCAGATCATCGAAGGTGGCGATACGCTCGGCCCGGGCGCGGTTGACCCCGATTACCGGGGTATGGGCCACAATGGGTCGATAGGAGCGGATGCGACCGGCTTTTTCGAGCTTCTCGATGTAAAACAGGGATCCGGGAATGAACAGATCGCCGCTGCCGGTGGCGTCGATTTTGGTCAAAAGCTGGCCGCTGCCACCGTAATCCACGACCACGGGGTGCCCGGTCTGCTCCTGAAAGCGCTGTACCAACTGATCCACGGGCTGTCGCAAACCGGCTCCCACGAACATATGCACGGTTGCGGCGCCGGCCGGCTGAACCGCCGTCACCACCACAACCATCATCAGAATCCATCCATACCTCAGGATACGCCATGCATGCATGTTCATTTTCCTCACCTCACGCACATCGTGTCCATTGTCGCATTGCCATTTCCGTTGCCTGGAGGTCAGTGATCATCGGACCGGTCCGGGATGCAAAACCGCTCAAAATGAACGCTTTAACAATGGGATACACGTCGAAACATCCATCATCGCCGAATAAATAATGTCGTTTTTAGACATTATTTGACCCGATCTAATGGCATATGATATAGAATCGGTCAATACCTTTTTAACCCGCTATCCATCAGCGGCACGGTCCGGGGAGGGAGTCAGGCATGGCCCGCAAAGATGACACCATCGTCTGCAACGTCAAGGCGTTTCGCATGAACAAAGGCTGGTCCCAGCAGGAACTGGCTGAAAAAATCGATACCCGGCGTCAGGCCATCTACGATATCGAATCAGGGCGCTATCTGCCCAATACCGCCATCGCCCTGCGCCTGGCGCGTGTCTTCGGCTGCCGGGTGGAAGACCTTTTCGTGGTACAGGCGGAACCGGAAGATCAGCCGGTGCATCTTCTCAGCGATACGGATGCGCCGACCACACGCCTGACCCTGGGACGGGTCCGCGACCGGCTGGTCGGCCTGCCGCTTCACGGTGCCGAATCGATTCCCTTCGGCCTGCGCTCCGCCGATGGGTTGCTGAATCCCGACAAAAAAAGCGCCAGCATCCTCTCCTCCAGCGACCGGTTGGATAAGACCATTATCCTCATGGGCTGCGATCCGGCCTTTGACATCCTGGGTCACCATGTCAGTCGCGCGGCGCCGGAAATGCGCGTTCACTGCCGCTTCGCCTCCAGCCACCGCGCATTGAGCCATCTGGCCGAAGGCCTGGCCCATGTGGCCGGAACCCATCTGCACAATACGGGCAAGGCCGAGTCCAATGTCGTCGTGGCCAGCCAGAAACTCGCCGGCCTGCGCAGCAGCGTCCTGGGCTTCTCCCTGCTCGAGGAGGGGCTGATGGTGGCCAACGGCAACCCCCTGGGCATCCGCACGGTGGCCGACCTGGCCCAACCGATGGTGCGCTTCATCAATCGGGAACCCGGCGCCGCCCTGCGGGTCTTGCTCGACGACCGGTTGCAGCGCGCCGGCATCGACGCAGCCCGTATCAACGGCTATGCCAACGAAGTGCACTCCCACCGCGAGGGCGCTATCGCATTGCCTGCAACGTGGCCGATGCGGCCCTGGGCCTGCGCGCCATCGCCGAAGCCTTCGACCTGGGGTTCGTTCCCATCACGGCGGCCCGCTGCGACCTCGTCATCCCCAACGACATCAGCAACCACCCGACCGTCCAGGTGCTCCTGGACGTGCTCCAATCGGCCGCCCTGCGGCGCGAAATCAACGCCATTCCTGGTTATGAAAGCAGCATTACCGGGAAAATGATTGCCGAATTGTGACGGATTCGTAAAAAACCCGATATCGGCGTTACGCTTCATCCTTCGTCACTGCGGAGTACGCTAAGTACGCCTCACTCCTCAGGATTCGCAAGCCTTGATCTCGGGCCTTTTACGAATCCGTCGGAGATGCGATTTTTTACGAGTCCATCAATTAGAAATCGTCCACGCCATTCGTGTTCCACCCAATCACCGCCCACCGGACAATGCGTTGATAGGGCAGCTTCCAACGGCCGTTTTCGCGGACCAATGTGCGGGCAAGATACGTCCTCAGCCGATCTTCTTCGTCCGGTGTCATCCCCTGGAGCATCCAGCGCATGCCGTTCAGGGCGTCCTCGACATCCCGGTAGTTTTTTTGCTGGTGCTGGCAGATAAAGGTCAGATCGGCAAAAATGCCCATTTGCCGCAACAAATTGACCAGCAGTATGTAATCGGCGCCGGCGATAAATTCCCGACCCACGGCGTCGAAAATCCGCCGATCATGGGGGCCATCCCCCACCATGGCCGACAGCACCACGCGACGGGAGGCATGGCGCTGGAGTTTTTCGATGGCGCCCTGCAGATCATCGACGATCAGGGAACGGGAGGCAATCGCCACGTCATGCACACCGACCCCCAGGACATCCCAGTCATCCTCCCAGCGGCCGTCGACGATCCGGATATTGCCGATGCCCTCATTGTCGCAGCGCTGCTGGAGCAGTTCACGCATCCGGGCGGAGGGATCCATGGCGGTTATCGCCTTTACCCGTGGCGCCATGGGAACGCCAATGTGCCGGCCGCGCAGCCGATATCCAGCACTCGCCACGCCGGCTGCGGCTTCAGGATGGCCATGAACTGACTGGCATAGCCGTCGGTCTGAACGTGGCGGGCGAACTCCGGCGCGCGTTTGTCCCAGAACCCGGGATCCCGCGCGGACATGAATCGGCGGGCGTGACCTGCCCGCCACAGGGCGTTCCAGTCGATATCGGGCATGCGCATGGCCCCCTCCTTTCATCGTAACGACATCGCCAAAAGAAGCTTGACGACCTCAAGGTGAAGCGTCCACGCCATCCTGGCGCTAACAATGAGATTGGATTCACGCTTGACGGATTCGTAAAAAGCCCGATATCGGCGTTACGCGTATCCCTCGTCACTGCGGCGTACGCCAAGTACGCCTCATTCCTCGGGATTCGCAAGCCTTGATCTCGGGCTTTTTACGAATCCGTCAAAATTGCCGGACGATGCCTCCCCTGCTTTACCATAAAGCCTCTTCGTAATTCCCGATAAGGGGTGTGGGAAACCGCGCCCTTCCCAGCCCGATTGCATGAAATTTTCCCGTTCCGCTTCCTTTATTGATGAATAATTGACGTGTTTAAAAATAATTTGACTTCTTTTCGCGTTATGTTGTATTAAACATCATGTAGATCCGGCTCGCATGAAATCAGGGTTAAGCATTTAGCAACCATCTTTCCGTCGGCGAATGGATGCGATTGCCCACCAAGGAGGCACCCGAATTGAAACCCAGCCATGATTTCCCCCCCACGGACAATGAGATCCTGATGGAAACCGTCACCCGGCTCCGTTCAATCCTCGGGAGGGATATGGATCGCCTCACCGTCGAACGGACCGTCGTGGGAATTTTCTTTTCCGGGGTCAAATTATCCAACGGGGACGGAGGAATTTGCTTTACACCGATCAAGGAGATTCCCGAAGCCGTCTGCTGCCCCAGTTCGGCCCGTGCGATGCCCAATGCCGGAAGGCTGGACGGACAAACGGTCAAAGCGTATCTCGAACGCATGAACCGCGGCGGCCCCCTGCACAAGGCCCTCGGCATTGCCGTGCTCAATGCCCTGTCGGCAACCTGCTGGCGCGGCCAGATCCCCATCGCCTACAATTTGTTAAGCGGTGCCGACCCGGTCGACAACCACCCCATCCCTGATGATGCCGTCGTCGTCGTCATCGGTGCCCTGGTTCCCTATATCCGCATGCTTAAACAACGCGGCCGTCCCTTCCATATCCTGGAAAAGGATCCGCGCACTCTCAAAGCCGACGAGATGCCGTTCTTCACACCACCGGAAAAGGCCCATGCGTGCATCGCCGCGGCGGACCTGATCATCATCACCGGGACCACCTTGATCAACGCCACACTGGAAGGAATATTGGCTCAAAAATCGCCCCATGCGGAAGCCATTCTGGTCGGTCCGACGGCCAGCATGCTTCCGGAAGCCTTTTTTAAGCGGGGCATCCAAGCCATTGGCGGCATCACGGTCACCAAACCGGACCTGCTGCTCGACACGCTTTCCCAAGGCGGATCCGGCTACCATTTTTACGGTCGGTCCGCCGAGCGTCTGGTGATTGCCCAATCGACGGCACCCGTTTCCATGCCCTTGATGGCGGCCTCGGGTGGTCAATGAAAAGAACATGTGGCCGATTGCGCGCATGCGCAAAGGGTTTTTCCCGATGCTGCGCCCATCGACCGGGTTGGCCAAAGGCCTTCAGGACGAAAAGAAATGAACCATCACCATTGCACCATCTGCGAATTACGCTGCCGCTTGGTCCCCGGCCAGCCGGGGGCCTGCGGTCTCTATGAATGGCAAAACGGCAACATTGTGGAACGTTACCCGGACCGGTTCCTGGTCATCTGCCCGATCTCCATCGAAACCATGCCGATGCTGCATTTCCGCCCGGGTTCGAAATTCCTGCAGATCACCACCACCGGTTGCAACTTCAATTGCCCGGGATGCATCTCGACGACCTTGGTGAAAGCCATGTCGCCCGACAGCAAGGCCCTGCATCGACGCACGGCCGATGAGGTGGTGGCCGAGGCGATACGATCGGATTGCGAAGGGATCGTTTTTTTGATGAACGACCCCCTGGCCGCTTTTCCCCGTTTCCTGCGCATCGCCGAACTGGCCCATCATCAGGGGCTCGAGGTGGGCTGTTCCTCCAACGCCTATTTCACGCCGGAGTCCCTGAGCCAGTTGCTCCCCTTTCTGGACTTCATCAATATCGGCATGAAGGGTTTCACCGATGCGGCCTACAAAGCCTGCGGCGCACCATCGCTCCGACCGGTCCTGAGAAATCTGGCGGCCCTGCACGGCGCCGGTGTGCACATCGAGATGTCGTGTATTCTCACGCGCCACAATGCCGCGGAGCTGCTGGAGCTGGCCCGGCATATGGGCCGCCTGTCGCGGTGCATGCCGCTTCAGGTGATGCGTTTTCTGCCTTTCGAGAATGCCGGCATCGATCTGGAGCCATCCATCCGCGAGGCCGAGGATTTCTGCCTCACCGCCCGGCAGTCGCTCGACTATGTCTACCTCTTCAACACGCCGGGCAGCGACTCCCTCCACACCCGCTGCCCCCACTGCGGCCACGTGATTCTACGGCGGGAATTCTACGGCCCCATGGGCGCTAAACTGAAAACGCCCAAGCAGGGCCTGCCCGTGGACAACAGTTGTCCGGCCTGCCCCCACCTTTTACCCATTGTCGGCCCGCCGGCTGCCGCCACTTATCAAGAAGGTGACTTCGAAGGCGGCTATCCTTTGACCCGTGCCATGGAAATCGTGGAAGCCATGCTCATCGCCATGGGGGTCACCCGCCGCGACGTGGTGGTCGCGGCTTGGGAGGAGATTTTGCAGGATGGCGGCCTCAAACGGCTGCACCAATCCATCCAGCGTCCACGGGATTATATCGCCACCCTACGGGATTTCGGCCGCAAGGCCGGTGTTCCGGAACGTGCCGAGACGCTGGCCGCCTATCTGGAAAAGCAACTGGCCCGCGTGGCGGACGCCTGGCATCGCCCAAACGCCGCCCCCGGGTCTACTACGCCATGGGCAAGCCCTGTTTCTACATCAACGGCGGCCGCATGGAGAATCAGCTGGTGGAATTGGCCGGCGGCATCAGCCTCAACCGGACGCTGGCACCGGGCGGACGGCCCGGCCACAACCTGAGCCTTGCCCGGCTTAACGCCCTTGATCCCGACATCATTTTCATTTCGGCATTTCTCTCCAACCGGGTGGACGATTTCATTGCCGAATGCCTCTCCCTGGGCGTTACGGTCAAAGCGGTGAGACATCGGCGGGTTTTTGTCCATCCGGCGCCGGGATGGGATTTCGGCAGTCCCCGCTGGGTGCTCGGCCTGTTGCACATGGCCAAGGTGTTTCACCCCCAGCGCTGCCACTACAACGTCATGGCAGAAGCCCAGATCTTCTATCGCGGCTTCTACGGGATCGACTTCGATCCCCAACACGTCAACCGATCGTTTGCCAAACCCACCGATACGTGGCTTTGGCAATCGGTCGAACCGCTCCCTGTGGCAGCCCCCCATACCTCCCGTGAAAAAGAGATGCCGTGCTGCCCCGAAAGGATACTAAGCGCATGAAAACACCCAGAAATCTCGCATTGGCGTCCTACAACGCCATCAAGGAAATGATGATGAGCAACGCGATCGTCCCCGGGCAACGGTTGATCCTGGTGGACCTGGCCGAAAAGCTCGGGGTGAGCCGAACGCCGGTCAACAACGCGCTGAGCATTCTGGCCAAGGAGGGCTATCTCAAATTCATTCCCAATCAGGGATACTCCGTGCGCCGCCTGACGCGGGAGGACGCCGAAGATCTGTATGAGGTCCGGGAAGCCCTGGAGTTGAGCAACATCGGCAAGGCCCTGCAAAAGATGACCGACCTGGACGGCATCAAGCTGGAGGAGGCCAAAATCGCCTACGCAGACGGCGTGGCCATCCAGGCCTATAGCAAACTATTCCTCCTGGACGCCGAGTTTCATGCCGTCATCATCGCCATGGCCGGAAACCAGTTCCTCGCCCAGCAGTACAACGAGTTGTGCCAGATGATCGCTCTGTGCTTCCGGCCGGAAGAGCTGGAGAGCAAGCGATTGCCGGAAAGTGTCCGCGAACACAATGAACTGTTCCAGGCCATTTGCCGACGGGATGTGGAGAGCGCCAAGATTTTAATCCGCAGACACAACGTCAATGATCGTTTCAGGGCCAAAAACATGATTCCGGCCAAACCGCCGCGTACCCCCAAAGCCCCGGAATGGATGTTCGCCGCACGCATGGCATGAATCTGTCGCGAAACCCTGTTGCGACAGATCGCAGGTAGATCCTGAAGATTAAATGAGGCATTCCGGGCAGAGGTGTATCGGCGTCTGCCAAGGATGCCTCATGCTGTTCTCACACATGACGGATTCGTAAAATCCCGATAGCAGGCAGGCTATTCGTGGACATGACTTACATATCGATACAATAACGTTTTAAAATTATGTTTGACAATTGAGTTTTTGCTCTTTAATAAGCATTTTTATAATTTTAAAAACATATTTTGTATGTTTTAAAATTATCCTTCAGGATGAATCGAACCTTGCCCAGCACCAATACCCATCACACCCAGGGAGAAGATTATGGCCACCCAAGACCGCTCGCTGATGAATCTGCGCCTACCATCAGGAATAGAGAAACTCGACCATGTCATCGAAGGGTACCAATCCTTCCAAGCCCTGCACGCCGCCCTGGAACTGGGCGTATTCGCGTTCCTTGACAACAGGGGGCCCAGCAACCGCAATACCATCGCCGAAGGCATCGGGATCAACGGGATGTTTTCAAGGGATTTTCTCAACACGCTGGTGGATATGGGGTTTCTGTCCATCCACAATGAATTGTATGTCAATACCAAGGCGGCCAACGATTTTCTCCTGCCGCGCAGCCCGTTTTTCCAAGGTGCGTGGATCCAAAGCGCCACCCGGAATGCTCACTGGAGCGACCTGGCGGCGGCCATGCGGCGTGAACAGCCGCAAACGGGCGCCTTCAACGCCGGCCCCAGCCTGATTTTCTCGATGCACTCGGCCAGCGTGCCCTTCGCGGGGAATTGCAATCGGTCACCGAAGCCATCTCCAACTGGGATGGATTCTATAACGCCAGACGGTTGCTGGACATCGGCGGCGGCCACGGCCTCTACGCCATTGCCCTGTGCCAGGCAAACCCACATCTGGAAGCAACCGTGTTGGATAAACCCTTCGTCATCAAAACCACCATGCGCTATGTCACGGATTTCGGAATGCAAAACCGCATCGTCGCTCAGGCCGGAGATATCACCGAGGATGATTTCGGTTCAGGGTATGATATCGTGATCGTCTCCCACCTGCTCTACAAATTTCGCAAAAATCTGGCACCGATTTTCGACAACGTGTGCGCCTGCCTCAATCCCGGCGGGCTGTTGGTGAGCAATCATTGGTTCTGCGCTCCCGGATGTGCCGCAGAAGGAAGCGGTGTTCAGGAGTTGGGTAAGGCACTGCAAAGCTTCGGCCATCCCCTCTGCCATGTGGAAGACTTTGACAAGCTGTTTGCCGCCAAGGGACTGCAACTGCAGGAAACCTGCGTCGTACCCACCGCATTCGGTCCTTCACGCCTCAGCTTGGCCGTCAAGGAAACGCAAACAGCCATCGGCGAGCCGCAACCCTCCAGCTGCTGTTGTTAGGGTGCTGGCAAGAAGGAGTGAAACCGTGATCCCCACGCACCATGTGTCCGATACGTTGTTAATGGAAACCGTGGCCCATTTACGCTCGATGCTGGGGCCGGAAATGGATCAATTGACGGTCGAACGTGCTGTCATCGGGATATTCTTCTCAGGCATCAAACTGTCCAACGGCGAGGGCGGCATCTGTTTTACGCCGGTCAAGGAGATTCCCGAAGCGGTCTGCTGCCCCAGTTCAGCACGGGCCATGCCGAACTCCGGCAAACTGGTCGGGCAGCCGGTCGGGTACTACATCCAGCGCATGCAGCAGGGCGGGCCGCTGCAGAAAGCCCTGGGTATCGCCGTTCTCAACGCGCTGTCGGCCACCTGTTGGCGTCTTCATCCGCCCACGAGCTACCGGCTCATCAAAGGCATTGACCCGGTTGAGAATCGAACGATCGCTGACGATGCCGAGGTCGTCGTGATCGGTGCCCTGGTGCCATATTTCCGCATGCTCAAACGCCGGGAGAAGCCGTTCACCATCCTGGAGAAGGATCCGCGCACGCTCAAACCCGACGAAATGAAATTTTTCCAACCCCAGGAAAACGCCGGCAGGTGCATTGCTGCCGCGGATCTGTTGATCATCACCGGCACCACCTTGATCAACAACACCTTGGAAGAAATTCTGGGCCAGATGAAAAGCGGTGCCGAAGCCGTGCTGGTCGGCCCCACGGCAAGCATGCTGCCGGATGCATTTTTCAGCCGCGGCATCACATCTATCGGCGGCATCATGGTAACCGATGCGGACCGGCTGCTCGACACCCTGGCCGAGGCGGGGTCGGGCTATCACTTTTATGGAAAATCGGCTGAACGGCTAGTGATCGAAAAGCAGCTCAATTGATCCACTGATGACGGCAAACCTTCCCTCGTAATGGCATCTACTCACGCGGATACGAAAAAGGAATCGGAAACGACTTGAGAAAAAGGACTCGCCGCATGAAAACGCACGCATATCTGAACTCGGGCAGGAAACCCACGATTCTTTTATTGGTGAGCATGATCTTTTTTTTAGCTTTCAACGATAGCCATGCGCAGGAAACGGCCCAAACGGACACGGATGTTCAGACCCTTCCCCCGGTCAACGTGGTTGATGAAAAGGAATCGGCAACCACCATCACCCCACCGGAATCGGTCGTGGGCACCCAGGAAACCGTCGGCAGGGCCACCATCGGCATCCAGGGCGGCGCGGAACAGATCAATCCGTACAAGGCCATTTCCATGCAGCCGGGTGTGGATATTCGCAACAACGATGCCTTCGGGCTGGATATCTCCCATCGGATTCGCGGGAAATCGGATCGCAATATCGGGGAAACCATCGAGGGCTTGCCGATCAAGGGCATCGGTCCGGGAATCGGGTTGAGCACGATGATGGACCTTGAGAATATCGACACCATCTCGGTTTCCAAGGGCGCGGTTTCAGCGGACAGCGGCTTCGGGTATGGCAGCGACAACGGAATGGTGGACATGCGGGTCCGGCGACCCGGCGACAAAAGCCACGGGATGGCCAAGCAGGCCCTGGGAAGCGACGCCTTCACCCGCAGTTTCATCCGTCTGGACAGCGGTGAGATGGGCCGGATTGCCAAGCTGTTTGTATCCGGCTCTTATACGGAAGCCGACAAATGGAAGGGCAGCGGTGATTCGCCGGACGGCCGCAAGAATGTCGCCATGGGTCTTTCGGGAACCACCGACCAGCCCATCCAATGGGAATTTTACGGTGTCTACAACAATGACAGCAAGCATTCCTACCGAGGGCTGAGTTACGAGCAGACCCGGGATCTGTCGGCCAACACGGATTTCGACTACAACGATTCCCTGACCGGGAACAGCGCCACGGATGCCTATTACTACGATAACAATCGCCAGCATTTTGAAACCAGCACCGTTTTCGGAAAGATCGCCATTCCGTTGAGCGATCATTCATCCCTGACGATCAAGCCATACTACCTGCACGACCGGGGAACCTGGTATTTGGGCAGCAGTGGCAAGGTGATCGATTGGTCGGTGGATCACGATACCATGGGAGGCGTGATCGAGTACCGGTATGCCATCGATCAGGGCGAAATCAAGGCGGGCTACTGGTACCAGGAAGACGAAGCACCCGGACCGCCCACATCGAGAAAGTACCGCTCCACGAAAGACCTGACGTTCTTGGGCTGGGAACGGCTGGTGGAAGTGGACAATCACAAGTTCAGTAGTCCTTTTGTAACGGCGGAGAAAACCATTGGGGCGACCACACTGGCGGCGGGTGTGCGCTATCTGTGGCTGACCCAGCCCGATTTGACCAGTTACGATGTCACCGGCCTTCCCGATGTGGATTATGACGATGCACTGGCGCTGGATCCGGATGTTAAGCTTCACGTGGATGGCCAGACCCATGAGGTTTTCCTGCCCAATATCGGCATCACCCATCGTTTCCAGGACGCCCTCCAACTCCGGGCAAGCTATGGCCGGACCTACAACACCCCCCATTACAGCCTCGGCAAACAGATCACGACCCTTCAGGCCAAGGGTATGAGCGACGCCGAGCTGCAGGCCGTATGGGACAGCATTGAACCGGAGACCGGCGATAATTTCGATCTGGGGCTGAATTATACCTTTGACCGGGGGTTTATCACGCCGACCGTATTTTACTCCCTGATGAAAAATGTGGGCGGCAGCTTCTACGATCCCGATCTTGACATGACCTATACCCAAAACTCCGCCGAAGCCCAATCCTACGGTGTCGAACTGGCGGCCGGCTGTACCCTCACGCCGGAATTAAGCGTCAGTGCGGCCATAACCTATACCCAATATGAATTCACCAGCGACATCGAGGCGGCCGGTGGTTCGACCATCGAATCCGATGGGCATCAGATCCCCGATGTGCCCGAATGGATGGCCAACCTCTCGCTGAACTGGGAGAAAAACGGCTACCGGATCACGCCGAGTATTCGCTACATGGGTGAGCGCTATGTGGATGTGGAAAACAAGTACTCCCTGGGTGCCTATTTTCTCGTCGATCTGGCCCTGAGCAAAACCTTCCAGCTGACCTCAAAACAGGCGCTCACCGTCTCGTTTTCGGCAACCAACCTGCTGGACAAGGAATATATTTCGGACATCTCCGCCGCGGATGCGGCCATCGGCCAGGACACGACCTATACCGTCGGCGCGCCGCAGACGTTCTTCATCGCCTTGCAATACGACATTTGAAAGGAGCTTACCGGGTGTCCCTTCGTTTCGTCATCGTCGCCGGCCCCCCCTCCTCGGGGAAGACATCGGTCATGCTGCATGCCATCGCGCATCTGAAGAAAGACCGCATCGCGGTGGCGGTGTGCAAGATCGATTGTCTGGAAACCGCGGATGACCGGCGCTATCGCCAGCTCGACATCCCGGTGGCCATCGGGCTCAGCGATTACCTGTGTCCGGATCATTTCTATGCCGTCAATCTGGAAGAGGTGTGGGACTGGGCCATTGATCAGGCGCCGAGGTGGTGGTGGTGGAAACCGCCGGGCTCTGTCACCGGTGTGCCCCGGCCGTGGACGGCTGCCTGACCCTTTGCGTGATCGACAACCTGGTCGGTCTGGAGACGCCCAAAAAGATCGGCCCCATGCTGAGCACCGCCGATATTATCGCCATCACCAAGGGCGACATGGTTTCCCAGGCCGAAAAGGAAGTCTTCCGCGATGCGGTGGAAACCGTCAATCCCCGCGCCCGGGTCATCCATGTCAACGGTCTGAGCGGCCAGGGAACCCTGGCCCTCAAGCGGGCTATTCTCGCCACCCCGCCGATGGAGAAAATCACCGGTCAGGCCTTGCGATATGCCATGCCGGCCGCGACCTGTTCGTACTGTGCGGGAGAGACCATTGTGGGCGCGTCGTTCCAGATGGGCAATATCAAGAAAATCGATTTCGGAGAAGTTGATCCATGCTGCGGAAAATAACCCTTCTGGGCGGCCTGGACAAAGACAGCCGGCCGGAGCCGATCCGACGCCTGGAGATCCACCCCGGCGAGATCCTGGCCGTGGTCGGTCCGACCGGTGCGGGCAAAACCCAGTTGATCGCCGACATCGAGCAGTATCGCGAGGGCGAATCCCCCACCGGGAGACAGGTGATCATCGATGATGATCACGCCGCCGAGGCGCCGTCATCTCCGGTCCCGCGCCATCTGGTGGCGGAAGTCTCTCAAAAAATGAATTTCATCATCGATGCCTCGGTCGCCACGTTTTTGACCCGGCACGCCAAGGTTCGCGCCATTTCCGCCCCCGAGGCCATCATCGAAACGGTGCTGAGCGTGGCCAACCAACTGGCCGGCGAGCCCATCTTACCCACGGACAATCTGACCCGGCTCAGCGGCGGCCAGGCGCGGGCTTGATGGTCGGCGATGTCGCCTTGATCAGCAATGCACCGGTGGTCCTGATCGACGAGATCGAAAACGCCGGCATCGATCGGCTTCTGGCCATGGCCATCCTTGCGGCCCATGGCAAAATCGTGCTGGTGGTGACCCATGACCCGATGCTGATGCTGATGGCCGGGCGCCGGGTGATCATGAAAAACGGGGGCATGCACAACCTGCATCGCACCACCCCGGCAGAGATCGCCATCAAGGAAACGCTGGCCACCCGGGAAAAGGAACTCTCCCAACTACGGGACATCCTGCGTAGCGGCCGGCAGCTCACCGACAACGTTCCCCAAAAGGAGGCGCCAGACCAATGGCCAGCATTTTGTTGCACTGCCCGCTCAATATCAGCCGATCACTCGGTCAAATGATAGACGATTTCTGCCGGACGTGGCAGGAAAAACACGGCATTGAGGTGACCCTTCAGACCCAGCCCCATCGCCCGGATGAGGCCAGTCTGTTTCAGACCGGTCTGGATGAGGGTCAGTTTCCCGACCTGACGCTTGGGCATGTCAATGACTTCGCCGATCTTCCGGACGGCTATCTGCAAACCTATTTTAGCGCCCTGCCCGATCGCTTTCCCCTTAGAACCGAGCTGGTCGAACAGGGATTCCGGGACCCGGCCGGCTATTTTCATCCGTTTGTCGTCATTCCCTTTGCGATCTTTTACAACCACCAGCTGATCGGCGCGGATGAGATCCCCCGCCGGTGGGAGGACCTACTCGATCCGCAGTGGCATCAAAAAATTCTCATGCCGGATGTCTTCCGGGTGGTCTCCAAGGTGATCCATGCGTTCATGCAGGCGGATTTCCCCGATGGCATCGACCCATTCAGGCAAAACGCGGTCTGCAAGGGTGCGCCTCCGGAAGTGGTCACGGCCGTGGATGAGGGACGCTACCCCCTCGGCATCACCAATATCGCGTTCGCGCGGGTTTCGCGTCATAAAAATACCCGCGTCATCTGGCCCGCGGATGGTCTGTTCTGCATGCCCCAGGTCATGGTCTTCAGCCGGCAGGCGCCGGATGCCATGCTGGAAATCGGCGATTTTCTCATGTCTCCGACGGTTCAGGATTACTTTTCCCTGCAGAGTTTCGTACCGGCCGCCCCGAATGTGTCGCTGCATTCGCTGGTGGCGGAGAACCACTGCCATCTGCGCTGGAAAAACTGGCCTGCGTTTCTTGAAGCCGTGGGTGACAAGCAATAGCGGCAGTTTGAAAAAAAGAACTAAAGGAGAATTCCCGTGCTGTCCAATGGTCGACATTCGTTATCTCCGGTGTATCCCCTGATCGCCCAGCAAATTGTCGATGACTACCAGGTGACCTGCGGCACCTGTATCGATATCGGCACCGGCCCCGGCCATATCGGCATTGAATTGGCCAAAATCACCGATCTTACGATCTACTTCGTGGATCTGAAACCCGAGGCCCTATCCAAGGCCAAGCACCGTGTTGCCGAATGCGGCCTGAACAACGCGGCCCACTTTGTGGAAGCCGATGTCTGCCAGCTGCCCTTCTGCGAGCATTTCGCCGATCTGGTGGTCAGTCGTGGGTCCCTCTGGTTCTGGCACGATCAGGTCAAGGGCCTGCAGGAGATTCACCGCATTCTCAAACCGGGTGCGATTGCCTTTGTCGGTGGCGGTTTGGGCCGCTACACACCGGCCAGCATGCGCAAGCGATTGAAAGGCCTGGGACGCAAGATGATGGAAAAACACGGCGGCGCCAAATTCCTCAAGGGCGCCGAACTCGGGCAACTGCTCGGCGAAACCGGGCTGAACGGGTGTCGGCTCGTCACCGATGTAAATGATCAGCCGGCGACGTGGATAGAGATGCACAAATCTTGACGGATTCGTAAAGAGCCCAATATCGGCGTTACGCGAATCCTTCGTCACTGCAACGTACGCAAAAGTACGTCTCGCTCCTTAAGGATTCGCAAGCTTGATCTTGGGCTCTTTACGAATCGTCGGAACAGCGGCTTTTTGCGAGGTCATCAACCTGGAAAGGCGATCACCATGCGGCAATCTGCAGGTAAGCTTCTGATCTTTGTTCTTCTTCTATGGGCCGTGGCAAGCGCCCCGGCCCAGGCCCGCCAGATCACCGACATGGCCGGGCGCACGGTCACCGTTCCGGACGTGATCCACAAGGTCTACGGCACCTCGCCGCCGGCGACACTGATGGTCTACGCCATGGATCCCGCCCTGGTGGTCGGATTGAACATGCCCGTCAGGCCCGATAACGTCCCCTACCTGGATCCACGCATGACCGCCTTGCCCGTGATCGGGGGATGGTTCGGCCAGGGACGCAGCGCCAACCTGGAAACCCTTCTGGCATTGCAGCCGGATATCATCCTGGTCTGGTGGTGGAAGTACTCGGCCATGGATGAGAAAATAGCCAACGCCTTGGAACCGCTGGGCATCCCGGTGGTGTACATGGCACTGGACCAGTTGGCGGATTACCCCAAGGCCTTTGATTTCCTGGGGATGTTGTTCAACCGGGAAGCGCGGGCCCGCACGCTCGGCAACCATGCACGGCAGGTCCTTGCCGAAGCTGCGCGGGTGCGCGCGGCCATCCCGACGGACGCCGGGGTTTCGGTGTACTATGCCGAAGAGGCGGACGGTCTCTCCACCGAATGCCACACCTCCGTGCATGCCGAGCTGATTGCGCTGAGCGGCGGCGAGAATGTTCACCGCTGCATCCAGCGCACCCGCATCGGCAAACAGAAAATTTCCATGGAACAGGTCCTGAATTACGATCCCCAGGTCATTGTCGCCCACGAGCGCCTCTTCTTCGAGCACATCAAGAAGGATCCGAAATGGCAAAACATCCGTGCCGTGCAGAGTGGGCGCGTCTACCGGATTCCCAACCGGCCGTTCAACTGGTTTGACCGCCCGCCCTCCTTCATGCGCCTGTTGGGATTGAAATGGATGCTGCATAAGCTCTACCCGGATCACACGGCCATCGATATGGTCGCCGAAACGCGGCATTTCTATCAGCTGTTCCTCAATGTCGACCTGGACGAAGCCGCCGCCCGGGACCTCTTGGCCCCATGAAGCGGACCGTTGCCATACCGGCTCTATTGGCGGTCGTCGGCGTGACCGCCCTGGTTTCCCTCACCCTGGGACGCTATCCGGTGAGTCTTTCCGACCTGGTCCATTTTCTCGACGCTTCCTTTTCCGGTTCGGCGGCATTGTCGGATCGAAAGCTCCAAATTATCAAAAACCTTTTGATCGATATCCGCTTGCCGCGGGTGGTCGCCGCCATCCTCGTCGGCGCCTCCCTGTCCGTCTCGGGCACGGTGTTCCAATCCATGTTCATCAACCCCCTGGTATCGCCGGGTCTTCTGGGGGTGCTGGCCGGCGCTTCCTTCGGCGCCGCGGTTGGCATGATTTTGGCCAAAAGCTGGTGGGTCGTTCAGGCCAGCGCCTTCGGTTTCGGGTTGGTCGCCGTATCGGCGGCCTTGGCCATGTCCACGCTCAACCGCGGAGAGCGGCTCCTGATGCTGATTCTTGGCGGCATCATCAGCGGTGCCCTGTTCACCTCCCTGCTCTCCGTGGTCAAATACCTGGCCGATCCCTATGAACAACTGCCGGCCATCGTCTACTGGCTCATGGGCACCTGGCGGCCGTGGACCGCACGACGGTCCTTTCGGTCTGCGGCCCCATGGTCGGTGCCATTTTCATCCTCTTCCTGCTTTCCGGATATCTCAATGTCATGAGCATGGGAGACGAGGAAGCCCGGGCACTGGGGGTCAACGTGGCCCTGCTGCGTATCAGCTTCATCTTCCTGGCCACGGTCATCAGCGCCCTGACCGTGGTGCTGGGCGGCATCATCGGCTGGGTGGGATTGCTCATCCCTCACATCGCCCGCATGCTCGTCGGACCGGACAACCGGATCCTTCTGCCGTCGGCGGCCCTCATCGGGGCCACCTATCTGTTGATCGCCGATAATATCGCCCGTCTCTTGTTCAGCGTGGAAATCCCCATCGGTATCCTGACCTCCTTGGTCGGTATCCCCTTTTTCGCTTTCGTGCTGCGCAGAACCAAGAAAGGATCGTATTGATGATGAAACACGGCCCCCTTTTCCCCCTTGCCTTTCCGATCGTCATACTGCTCGCGGGACTGCTTCCCCCAACGACGGCCTTGGCCGATTCGACCAGCTCCCTGCCGCCGGTCGTCGTTACCGCGACGATGACCAAGCAAAACCTGGATGTGGCCCCCGGAACCGTGCAGGTCATCACGAAAGACGAGATCGATGCCATGGGCGCCGAAAGCGTCACCGACGTATTGGAGCAAGCCACCGGCATCGTCATCCTCACCGGCGCCGGCCGTACCCAGTCGGCCTCCTGCGGGGGTTGGGGACCGGCCACACCTTGGTTTTGTTGGACGGGCGCCGAATCGTCAGCGGTTATAAGATCAATCTCGACGTCAATCAGATTCCGGTAACACTCATCGATCACATCGAAATCGTTCGCGGACCCGGATCGGCCCTTTACGGCAGCGAGGCCACCGGCGGGGTGATCAACATCATCACCCGTCAACCGCCCCGGCAGCCCGAGGGCGAGGTCGATCTTCGCGGTGGCATTGGAAAGAGCGCCGAGCAGTCGGCGCAAGGCATGGTCGGCACGGCCATGGGGCCCGTGCGTTTCAATGTGGCCGCCGCCCATTTCAAAAAGGACGGTTGGGACGGTGACGACGAACTGCCCGACGATATCGACGACACGGTTCAGGATATGGCCTTTCTGCATGGGGCTCTGGACCTGGGAGAATTCCAGACCTTGAGCATGGGCGGCGAATGGAACCGATTGACCCGGGACGGACTTCGTCTGCTGCAAAACCGGGAACGCCGTCGCGAGGCCGATGATCGACGCTGGGGCGGTTTCCTGAAATACGATCTTCATCCCGTCGGCCCCTTTTCCGGGATGTTCCAACTCTACGGCAACCGCAACAAAAGCGATGTGGAAATCACCCCCGGAACGGATGAGTCGTCACGCAGGCGGGACCTTTTTCAGGTAGAGGGCCGCGGCACCTATCTTTTCGCCGAGGGTCTATCCCTGACCGCCGGCGGCGAATACCGCCGGGAAAGCCTGGAGGGAGAAGAACTGGTAGATTCGGCAACCGATGGCGAATCCGACCGGGTCAAGGCCCTCTTCGGTCAAATCGACTGGCAACCGGCCGACTGGTTCAACATCGTCGGTTCCCTGCGGTTCGACGATTATGAGAACTCCGGTTCCCAGTTCTCACCACGGTTGGTGGCGAGCTTTTTTATCCCCCACGGCCGCTTCTGGCTGGCCTATGGTCACGGGTTCAGGGCCCCCACCCTCGATGAGATGTACGGGGAAGTTTATAAATTCCAGGGGCGCCAAGTCTACTACGGCAATCCGGATCTGGATCCGGAAACGTCGCGGGGCTACGAAGCCGGCATCGAATTGCGTGGCCCAAGGGTTTGGGGACGGGTCGTGGGCTTCTACAACCATCTGGAAGATAAAATCGAAGCCCAACGCATCTCTACTTCCGGCAGGAACAGCACCTTCGAATACCATAATGTAGACGAGGTCTGGACCGCCGGTGCCGAAGTCGAGGCCGGCATCAATTTGCTCGATCATCTCACCCTGACCGGCCAGTCGACCTACCTCGAGACCGAAAACGAGGAGACCGAAGAGGAACTGGCCTACGAGCCCAACTGGAAGGGCAGCCTGACCTTAAAATGGAATGTCCCCGCATTCAAACTGGAAACCCGGCTGCATTATCTTTACGTGGGATCCTGCGAGGACGGTGAGGGAAACCGGCTCGACGGCTATGACCGGGTGGATCTTTACGTGGCCAAGGCGCTTACCGCCAACCTGCGTCTTTACGCCGGCTTGGACAACATCTTTGACGAAGATAACGACGACTTCACCCAATCGCCCTTTCAGGTTTATGCGGGCGTAAACATCAGCTTTTAAGTGGAAATAGATACCATGTCCCTGATCACCGTCCATCACCTCACCTATGGCTACGACCACCATCCGGTCCTTCGCGACGTTTCGCTTGCTTTTGCACCGGGAGAAGTGGTTTCCCTCTTGGGACCCAACGGCAGCGGAAAGACCACCCTGTTGAAGCTGCTTTTGGGCATCCACACGCCCCAGCACGGCACCGTCCGCCTGGAAGGCCGCCCGGTCACGGATATTCCCCCCAAATTGCTGGCCCGGCGCATCGCCTATGTGCCCCAGGTGCATCGCCTGACCTTCGGGTACCGGGTCCTGGATGTGGTGCTCATGGGGCGCATGCCCCACAAGCCGTTTTTCTTCCGCTACGACAAACAGGACGACGCAGCCGCCCACCAGGCCCTGGAGCGACTGTCCATCGGGCATCTCAGCGAGCGGCCCTACACGGCGATCAGCGGCGGCGAACGTCAGTTGGTTCTGATCGCCCGCGCTGGTCCAGGGGGCCGACATCTTTGTCATGGACGAGCCGGTCAACGGGTTGGATTACGGCAACCAGATCCGTCTTTTGGGGCGCATCGCCGACCTGGCCCGGGATGGGTACACGTTTATCAAGACCACCCATTTCCCGGACCATGCCCTGTGGATTTCCGATCGGGTGGTCATGCTCAAAAAAGGGACTGTTGTCGCCGACGGGCGAACCGGTGAGGTCGTCACGCGCAACAATCTCTACCAGCTCTATAACACCCATGTGGATGTTCGCGAGCTGGGCGGCGGCTGCCGCATCTGCGTTCCCGAAGCCCTCTATCAATTCAAGCGTCCGATGACGGGATTCAACCCGGCCATCGTCAAATTGGCACGGGTCGCCGGGTAATCGGGAAAAGATCGATGGCGGAGGAAAAAAATCATGCATAGGATCGTATCGCTGATCGTCATACTGACGTTTGCCACCGTGGCGGTGCCTGGCTGGGGGAAGCGCAATCCGTGGAAAAAACGGTCGAACAGCCGGTGCAACAGGCAGTCAAGATCCGGCAACAGACGCGCCAGAAAGAGACCGCCTGGCAGGAAGAACGCAGCCGGCTCCTCGATGAGGTCGCACACCTTCAGAAGGAAAACGAAGCCCTGGCGGAAGCAACACCCGGCTGTTGGATGAAAACAACGCGGCTGCGGCGCGCATCGCGGAGAAAACCACGGAGCTAACGCACATGGAACAGATCGGCGCCCAGATCGATCCCTTCCTGGACGAGGTTCTGACCAGGATGCGTCGTCTGATCGCCGCGGATCTGCCCTTTCTGCCAGACGAGCGTCAGCGCCGTGTCGATAGCCTCGAGCGGCTGTTGATCGATCCCGAGGTCAGCCAAAGCGAACGGTTACGCAAACTCATGGAAGCCCTGATGGTTGAACTCGAGTACGGGCAGACCATCGAGGTCACCCGCCAGACGATTGACATCGCCGGTGAGGCAACCCTGGTGAATCTCTTCCGCCTGGGCCGGCTGGCGCTCTTCTATCAGCACCTGGACGGCGGTGACTGCGGCTTTTACAACATCGCCGAGGGTACCTGGCAGCCGCTGCCGCGCCGATACCAGGGGGCGATTCTGGCCGCCATGGAGATGGGCGCCAAACAGCGGCCGGTGGATATTCTCACCTTGCCCATCGGACGGATTGAGATAGAAAAATGAGATATGGATGCACTTCTTTACTGATCGTTTTGTGCCTGGTGTCAGGCTTACCGCCACCCCGTGCCGCGCCCAGGGGATGCGCACGTTGCAACGCCGCGCCCAGGAAGCGCGGCAGGCGCTGGAACAAAAAGCGGCTGCCGAACGGGATGCGGCCCGGCAAGCGTCCGCCCGTATCCTGGAAAAATCGGCCATGACAAAACCGCCCTGGTTCGTCTGGTTGCCGACCTGAAAGCCCGGAACACCGCGTTGCAGCAGCAGCGCCAGGACCTGGAGAAAACAAGCCAGCGCCTTGAAGCAGACGAAGCGGCAATCCATCAACGCCTGGCCGATGCCGACAGCATGGTGCGGGAGCTGGTGGGCGTACTGCGGATCAACGCCCGGGATCTTTCCGCCCTGATCGACGACAACCTGAAGACCGCGTTGAACCCACCGGACACCAGCGGGTTGCAGGGGCTTTCCGATCAGACCGTCTTTCCCGGGATGGCCGACATCCGCAAGATGATCGATCTTCTCTTCGGCCAGATCACCACCAGCGGAGACGTTTTACTGACCCCGGGAACCATCGTGGACCGTGACGGCCGGAAGGCCCGGGCGGAAATTCTCACCATCGGCGGGTTCAGCGCCGCCTACCGGATCGGAAAAGAGATCGGGTTTCTCGGCTACGCCCCTGCCGAAAAACAGTTCTACGCCCTCTCCCGGCTGCCTTCGGGACGCCTGCAAAAAGAGATTCGCCGCTACATGGCCGGAGAGAGCGATGCCGTGCCCCTGGATCTTTCCCGGGGTGCCGCCCTGCAGCAAATGGCCCACCAGCCCGACCTGTGGCAGCAAATCCGCGCCGGCGGTCCCTTGATCTGGCCGATCCTGGCCATTTTGGGCGTGGCGACCCTCATGGTGATCGAACGGGTGGTCTTTTTGCTGCGACGCCGCCTGGATGGCGACGGGTTGTTGCAGCGCATCGCCGACCTGGCCGCCAAACACAATTGGCAGGCCTGCCGCCAGGCCGCCCTGGGCCTGGGCGGAAAGCCGCTGGCCCGGGTGCTGACAGCCGGCCTCGATTACTGCCAGGCCCCGCTGAAGGCCATGGAAGATGCCCTCCAGGAGGCCATTTTAAAGGAGATTCCGCCCATGGAGCGCTACCTTGCCGCCTTGGGTATGCTGGCCGCCATCGCCCCGCTGTTGGGATTGCTGGGAACGGTCACGGGCATGATCGACACCTTCCAGGTCATCACGCGCCACGGTACCGGCGACCCCCGGTTGATGTCCGGCGGGATCTCCGTCGCCTTGGTGACGACCATGCTGGGGCTGTCGGTGGCCATCCCGATCATGCTGGCGCATACATTGATCGGCCGGGCCGTGGACAACCGGATCGGCGAGCTGGAAGAAAAAGCCGTGGCCCTGGTCAATATCGTGCATAAAAGCAGGGAACAAGCACCGGGAGAACGATGATCGCCTGGATGGATGCATGGCTGCGCAGCTTGGAGGATCTTTTGACCACCGGCGGGGTGATCATGCTGCCGCTGATGGCCATCTGCCTGTTGATCTGGCTGCTGGTGGCCGAACGGCTCTTTTTTTTCAGGCGCCTGCGGCGGCGGATGAAGCGACAAACCGCCCGGGCGGATACCCGGTCCGAACACCGGCCGAATGAGGGTGCCATGGCGCTGTTGGCGGTCGAATTCAAGAATCGTCGGGGAAGCAATCATGCCATGGACCGCATGATTCTGCACGAAGCCGCGCTGGCCTTGAGCGGGCATCTGACGGACCGCCTGGCGTTGATTGGTGTGCTGGTGGCCATCGCCCCCCTTTTGGGCCTTTTGGGAACGGTCACCGGCATGATGACCACCTTCGATGTGCTGGCCATTTTCGGCACCGGCAATGCCAGGGCCATGGCCGGCGGCATTTCCGAAGCCCTGATCACCACCCAGACCGGCCTCTTGGTGGCCATCCCGGGCCTGGCCATGAAGGTGCTGTTGGACCGAAAGGCCCATGGCCTGCATCAGGAGATCACCGCCGCGGGGTATTATCTGGGACGGCAGCTGGATCTTGGCAATGATGAACACCTGTCCGTCCAAGGGGATTGACTATGATCAACATCACCGCAGCAAGGCGTAATCGCCAGCGCAGCGCCGACATCAACATGGCGCCTTTGATCGACATGGTCTTCATCCTGCTGATTTTCTTCCTGGTGACCACATCCTTCGTCAAGGAGACAGGCATCGAGGTGCATCGCCCCACCGCATCCACGGCGGGAACCAGCAACAAGGCCACCCTCCTGATCGCCATCGATCCGCAAAATCGGGTTTTCATGGATCATCATGAAATCGATGTCCGCGCCGTGCGCGCCAACATGGCCCGCGCCCTGGCCGAAAACCCCGATGGCGCGGTGGTGGTGGTGGCCGATACGGCCAGCAGCACCGGAACGGCAATCATGGTCATGGATGGCTGCCGGCTGGCCGGCGCCAAGAACGTTTCCCTGGCCGCCAGCCTTCCCCAAGGGCCATGATGCAGTCATTCGGGCTGCCCGTGCCAGGACAACCGCAGTGGGTTTATTGTTACGCTTTCTTCACCTTGGCGACGTGTAAGAATGTCAAATACCCAAGGAAAAATGCCAAATGGCGGTATTCTGACGATTTATAATCGATATCAGCCTTCAATTGACATTTGGATTTTGGCATTTGGCATTGATTGATCCCAAACACTTGGTTTCTAATCATACCAAAAACAATGGGGAGAAATCACCATGCATTCGACAACCCTGTCTTCCTTTTCCAACCAGCCGCCCGTTGACCGGCGCTGGATGTCGTGGGTTCTTAGCGGGTTAACCGGCTTGGGGGTGACCCTCATCCTCTTTAGCGTGGTGCCAGGCTTGCTCCACCCGGATGCCCTGCCCGCCGCCAGCTTCCCCCCGGCCACCCAGGTCAATGTGATTCGCCTGCCGCGAC
>NZ_BBCC01000055.1 GCF_001311845.1 Desulfosarcina cetonica JCM 12296
GGCATCGCCGGACCGCCCAGGGATTCGATCAAGCCGTCGTAGCGGCCGCCGCCGGCCACCGCGCTCTGGGCGCCCAGGGCGCCGGTCTGGATTTCGAAGGCCGTGCGGGTATAGTAGTCCAGGCCGCGTACCAGCTGCTTGTCGATTTCAAAGGGTACGCCCAGTTTGGCCAGGGTATCGGTTACCGTGGAAAAATGGGTCCGGCAGTCATCGCACAGGTAGTCGAGGATCGAGGGCGCGCCGGCCATGGCTTTCCGACAGCCGGGTACCTTGCAGTCCAGAACCCTGAGGGGATTGCGATCCTTGCGGCGCAGGCAGTCAGCACACAGGTGGGGCGCTGCCTGGTCGAGGATCTGGGCCAGGGCCGCCTTGAAGCGCGGTCGGCAGACCGGACATCCCAGGGAATTGACATGCGCCGTGGTATCGGTCACGTTGAGGCGGTCGAAGAGCGTGCGCAGCAGAAAGATCAGTTCGATGTCGGCGAAGGGGGCGGCGATGCCGAAAATTTCCGCGTCGATCTGGTAGAACTGCCGGTAGCGCCCCTTCTGGGGCCGTTCCCGGCGGAACATGGGGCCGATGGTGTAGAATTTGCGCACCGGATCCTGGGCGGCCATCTTGTGCTGGATGTAGGATCGGCAGATGCAGGCCGTGGCCTCGGGCCGCAGGGTCAGGAGATCGCCCCCGCGGTCGGCGAAGGTGTACATCTCCTTTTCGACGATATCCGTGTCCTCGCCGATGCTGCGGGCGAACAGCTCGGTTTTTTCCATGATCGGAATACGGATCTCGCGGTAACCGAAATCCTCGAAAAGCGTGATGGCCGTGCGTTCGATATGCTGCCACAGCTCGGTTTCACCGGGTAGGATATCCTTGAACCCCCGGATCAGCTGGATGTTGGTTGGATTCATTTCTAAGATCCCTTTCGACACCGCCACACCGCCTTGCCGTCGACGGGCCGGATGCGCGGGGTCTGCGAACTTTTTTGCGTAAACTTGAACGTTTATCTCAGTTTCTGACGAATAGTCAACCCTATTTTAACCATCCCCCAGAGGCCTGGCCGGGAATCAATAAATATAGAATGAAGCGTGTTCAGGAGGATTGTTGACATGGGAGATGTTTTTGGATACCGTGAATCTTCCTCTTCAGCGGCAATAACACCACAGACAGGATGGCACCATGATCATCGGGTTGGATGTAGGCGGTACCCATACGGATGTGGTTCTTCTGGGAAAAGAGGGGTTGGTGCGCCAGATCAAGGTGTCGACCAACCCGTCCGACTTGTTTGCGACGGTTCTCAACGGGCTGGAAAAGATTACCGAAGATGTTGATCCGGGTCGCATTCAACGCGCGGTGCTCTCCACCACGCTGGCCACCAACCGCATCGTTCAGCAGCGCATGCCCGAAGTGGGCATGATCATCAGCGCCGGACCGGGCATGGATCCGGAGCTGTTTCGCACCGGTCCCCACTACCATGTGGTCAAGGGCGGCATCGATCACCGGGGGCGCGAGATTGCCGCCATTGATGCCGATGAGATCCACAAGGTGGTGGACGTCCTGGAGAAAAAAGGCATTCGCTATGTAGGCGTGGTTTCCAAATTCTCCGTGCGCAACCCGGCTCACGAACTGGCCATCGCCGAGATTCTCGGTAAGCGGTTCGAAAAAGTGTTTCTGGGACACCGGATCTCGGGTGCCCTCAATTTTCCGCGACGCATCGCCACGACCTTTCTGAATGCTTCGGTTTATCCGATCCACAAGGATTTTTTCGAAGCGGTGGTCAAATCCCTGGCCCAGAAGGGGCTCAAGCTGCCCATCCGGATCCTCAAACCGGACGGCGGGAACATGCGCTTCGCATCCTCCATCGACTATCCGGCCCAGACGGTGCTTTCCGGTCCAGCCGCCAGCGTGATGGGTTCCGTGGCCTTCGCGCCCCAGAGCGATACCTGCATGGTCATGGACATCGGCGGGACCACCACGGACATGGCGATGTTGGTCAATGGCGTGCCGGTGCTGGACCCTGCCGGTATCAAAATCGGTGAGCACAAGACCCTGATTCGCTCTCTGGACACGATTTCCATCGGCATCGGCGGAGACAGTGTCGTACGCGTGGTGGACGGCAAGATTCATATCGGTCCCGATCGGATGGGCGTTGCCATGGCCTATGGCGGGCCGGTGCCCACGCCCACGGATGCGATTTTCATTCTCGGAATTGGTGAGGGCGGGGACCTGGAAAAGGCCCGCGCCGGCATGAAAGCGCTGGCGGATGAGCTTCAGGTCGATGTGCAAACGGCCGCCCAACAGGTTTTCGATCAGGCCTGCCAGACGATCCTGAACGAAGCCGGCGCCATGGTGGAACGCATCAATGCCAAACCGGTTTACACGGTCCATGAGTTGTGGGAGGGCAGCCGCTTGCAGCCCCGGCACTACATGGTGCTGGGCGGACCGGCGCCTGGTTCGCCAAGGGTCTCGCGCGTTTGGGCGACTGCCCGGTGGAAGTGGTGCCGCGCTGGAAGGTGGCCAACGCCATCGGTGCCGGCTTGGCGCGGACAACGTGTGAGGTGACCCTTTTCGCCGATACGGAGCAGGAAATCGCCACAGCCCCCGAGGAGGGGTTCAACAAGACAATTCCCTCCAGCTATTCAAAAGCGGACGCCACGACCATGGCCCTCGACCTTCTGCGGCGCAAGGCCATCGCCCGGGGGGCCAATCCCGACTATCTCGAACTGGAGGTGGTCGACGCCATGGAATTCAACATGGTCCGCGGATTCTTTACTGCCGGGAAAAACATCCGGGTCATGGCCCAGGTCAAACCCGGGTTGATCCATGGGTACGACCCCATTGCCGAAAAGATCATGGACGACCATTTCGTCTAAGCGGCTGTGCCTTTGGGACAGCCGCCGGGATGAATGCATTCACCTGAACGCCAATTCGTGACAAGCATCGGAGCCTGCCATGCTGCGAGCCAGAAATAAAACCGGTCTGGTCTTTTTTCCCGCTTTTGACTGGGCCATCAGCCCCACCCATCCGGAGCGCGAAGAACGCCTCCTGTATACGCAGGACCAGGTGTTCGAGGAGGGTATCCTCGACATCGAAGGCATCATCGAATACAAGCCCGACCTGGTGACCAAAAAGGACGTCCAGCGGGTCCATTTTTGTGTTCCGGACCTGTGGGCGGTCATGACCGAGTCCCATTTCATCAGTGCCGGAGGGGCCAAGACCATTGCCATGGCGGTCATGGAAAAGCAGGTGGATTGCGGATTCGCCTTGGTGCGGCCACCCGGTCACCACGCCGGTCGGGTGGTCCATGGAGCCCGGGGCTTTTGCAATGTCAATATCGAAGCGATCATGATCGAGTATATCCGCAAGGCCTTCGGCGTCGATCGCGTGGCCATCGTCGACACCGACTGCCACCATGGCGACGGCACCCAGGATATCTACTGGCACGATCCCGACACCCTGTTTATCTCCATCCATCAGGATGGGCGCACCCTCTATCCCGGCACGGGCTTTCTCAGTGAAATGGGCGGGCCCAACGCGGTGGGGGCGACGGTGAACATCCCTTTGCCACCCAATACCTCCGAAGAAGGCATCCTGCATGTCATCCGCGAGGCGGTCCTGCCGATTTTGGAGGACTTCAAGCCGGAAATCATCGTCAATTCCGCCGGCCAGGACAACCATTACTCGGATCCCATCACCAACATGAACTTCTCCGCCCAGGGATACGCCGAACTCACCTCCCTGTTGCGGCCCCACATCGCCGTACTCGAAGGCGGATACGCCATCGAGGGGGCGCTGCCCTACGTCAATGCCGGCATCATCCTGGCCATGGCCGGCATGGATTACAGCCACCTGAAGGAACCCGATTACAACCCCGAACGCATCCGCCAAAGCCCCGAGGTGACCCGCTGGGTGAAACGCAGTTGCGAGAAGGTGCTGGAAAACTGGTACCAGCGCCGTCAGTTGGGTGAACTGGCCCGTGGCGACGCCCGCCTCATACAGCGGGACCGCAAGATCTACTACGACACGGACAACATCTACGAACGTCAGCATGAGACCTTGCGGGTCTGTGAGGATTGCGGCGGGGCCCTCTTGATCGACTCGGCGGCTCAGGATCGCAAACACATCCTGGCCGTGCATATCCCCCGCAAGGCCTGCCAGCACTGCCATGACCAGGGCCTGGCCTGGTACGAAGAGGCTGACCTCGAGGTCTACGACAAGGTCTATCTGCAGGATCGTGCGGCTGATGTGATGAAGGAGAAGGCCCGATCGGCGTGAGTTCTCCGGCGGCTCCCCCCCTGTGGACACGTCAGCATGCCATCCGCTGCAACCTGGTGCAAAGAGCCCGGGTGATCGATGCCGTGCGGCGCTTTTTCCGTGACCAGGACTTCCTGGAAGTGGAGACACCGGTGCGCATACCGGCGCCGGCGCCGGAGGCCCATATCGACGCCCAGGCCGCCGGTGCCTGGTATCTGCATACCTCGCCGGAGCTTTGCATGAAGCGGCTCCTGGCCGCCGGTTTTGAGCGAATTTTTCAGATCTGCCATTGTTTCCGCGAAGGTGAACGCGGCGGCCGTCATCTGCCGGAGATGACGCTTCTGGAATGGTATGCGGCGGGCTGGACCTACCTCGATTTGATGCGCCAGTGTGAACAGCTGATCGGTTTCGTGGCCGACCGTCTTTTGCCCGATGGCCATTTGCGTTACCAGGGCCGTCGGGTGGACCTTGCTCCTCCCTGGCAGCGCCTCACCGTGGACGCCGCCTTTCGCCGCTATGCTGGCATGAGCGCCGAGGCGGCCCTCGATCAGGGCTGCTTCGACGAGGTGATGGGCCTCACCATCGAACCGCGGCTCGGCATCGAGCGTCCCGTGTTTCTGTACGATTATCCGGCACGTTGCGGGGCGCTGGCCCGGCTTAAACCCGACAATCCGGCGGTGGCCGAACGCTTCGAACTTTACATCGCCGGCATGGAGTTGTGCAACGCCTTCAGCGAACTCACCGACCCGGCGGAGCAGCGCTTCCGTTTCGACGCCGAAAACCGCGCCCGCGAGGCCATCGGCAAAACCGTCTACCCCACCGCCGAACCCTTTTTGCAGGCCCTGGCCGCCATGCCGGCGGCTGCCGGAAATGCCTTGGGCATCGATCGGCTGGTCATGCTCATCTGCGATACGGCTTGCATTGATGAGGTAGCTGCCTTCATCCCCGAAGAACTCTAAGAGGCTGTTTGAAAAGTCCGTCTAAGGCCCGCTACCGGCGTTGGAAAACGGCTCGAAATGCTCACATATGCCGGATATGCTCCGCTTTCGAGCCGTTTTCCGCCTTGTTAGCGAACCTGATCCAGACTTTTCAAACAGCCTCTACGGGTAAGGGGTGCCGGTAAAAATAATAAAGCAGGCTGTCGAAGGCCTGCTTTACCCGGTTTTGCCAATAAAACACCCTTGCAACACCCTTTGCGATAGCGGGCATTGCCTCGGAGAATGGCATGGATGGAGAGGTCTGTCAGCCTTCGAGGGTTTTCAGCGAGATCCCGGATTTGGTTTTGCGGACACTGAATCGACTGCCTTCGGCAAACCCCATCTCTTCAATCATCAGTTTGGGAATCACGACGCTGCCCCGCTTGCTGACAAAGACTTCCTTGGAATCAGCGGCTTTATTACTACCGCCGCCGCGGCCGGACTGAATCTGCGATGCCTTGCCGGCGTTCATCAGCGCCTCCAGATAATGGGATTTGAGCTGGGCCGGTGAGCTGAATTTGAACTCCTTCATGATCTCACGCTGATGTTTTCCACTTTCGACAAGTTTGATTAACTTTGCACCGTCAACCTTTTTTTTGGCCGGCATTTGCATCTCCTTTTGATTCATTTCAAGTTAACAACAAACGAAACAGTTTTTCATTATTAACATTGTGAATAAAAAATCAAGATGTGTTAATCGTTTTTTTCATTTTTTTCATTCAATAATAAAAGCACATCTTTTTTTGATATATTTCGACGATTGAAAAGACAAATTCTTGATAACGGGAGTAGCCTTTAAACCGGTTTTTCGGAAGATCTTTTTATGCGTTATGAATTATGAAACTGATCTTTTATCTCTTCCATATCCTCGGGTATACCGCTCGTGAGCCAATGGATGATGGCTTTTCAATGGATGAAAAACATCGCCCCATACCGGTGGCTGAACCCCCTGCAATCAGCCTTGTGGTGTAAACGATTCGTTTCACAAGTTTGCTTTACCCCATTGCGTTTTCACCCCATTGCAATCAACGATTTCATATGATACCTGATCATCAATACCTGAACTGAACAATTTCGTGTGTACCAAAACAGACAATGATTGGTTTCATCATTTAATGCGATCCTAATTAATGCATATGTCAAGGAAGGAGACGCCATGAAGAAAGCTGTTGTGTTGATCGTTGCCGCTGTCCTGTTGGCCTTTGCCGGAACCGCCATGGCCGGTATGCAGATCAAGCTGGCCGTGGTCACCAAACCCGGTTCGGCGCAGAATATCGTTGCCGACAAGTTCAAGACACTGATCGAAGAGCGTTCCCCTGGGAACATCACGGTCAAGGTCTTTCATTCGGCATCCCTTGGCAACGAAACCGAAATTCTGCAGCAGATCCAGATGAACACGATCCAGATGGGGATCATTACCGACGGTCCCTTCGACACCTTCGATCCCATCACCCGGGTCATCAGCTACCCCTTCCTTTTCAAGGATAACGAGCAGGCCGACCAGATCCTTGACGGTCCCCTGGGGGCCGAGATCCTGAAGAGCCTGGAAACCTCCAAGTTCAAGGGGTTGTGTTTTTCCGAGAACGGATTCCGCAACCTGAGCAACAACAAGCGGCCGGTCAACGTTCCCGACGATGTCAAGGGCCTGAAGATCCGGGTCATGTCCTCCACCATCCACAAGGCCATCTGGCAGGCCCTGGGCGCCAACCCCACCCCCATGCCCTGGCCGATCTACACCGAGCTGGAACAGGGCGTCATCGACGGGCAGGAAAACCCGTTGTGGGTCATGGAAGTCTACAAATTTTACGAGATCCAGAAGTACATGACCCTGACGCGGCATGTTTATTCCAGCCATATCGACGTGGCCTCCCTGGACTGGTGGAACAGCCTGGCACCGGCGGATCAGGAACTGATCCAAAAAACCATCATCGATGCGGCCGTGTTCGAGCGCCAGGATAACCGTTCCAAGAACATCGCCCGTCTGGCCATGCTCAAGGACAAGGGCATGCAGATCGTCGAGCATCCGGATGTCGACGCCTTCCGGGCCAAAGTGGCCGAATTGAAGAACCTCGACGTGTACAGCGCCCCCAAAGTCAAGGCCTTGCTTGAGAAGATCATGCAGGCCACCCGATGATTCAGGGAGTGTCATCATGACGGTGCTGGAGAAGATGAGCTTCCGGATCAACCGGTGGATCGAATACCTTCTGTTCGGGCTGGGATTCTCCATGGCTCTGCTCGTGGCCATCCAGGTTTTTTTTCGCTACATCTTGAACCAGTCGCTGTTCTGGTCCGAGGAACTGGCCCGCTACATGCTGGTATGGCTGACGTTTCTCGGCGCTTCGGCGGCATATTTCCGCCACGCCCATCCCGGGGTGGACATCCTCTATCGCCGCCTGACACCGGGTCCGCGCCGGTTTTTTGATGTGCTCATCCACCTGGCGTCCATCAGCCTGTTTGCGGTGATGATCATTTATGGCTACCAATTCGCCGATTTTGTGCATCTGCAGACCACGCCGGCCCTGCAGCTGCCCAAATGGATCGTGCTCAGTATTATTCCATTCAGTGGCGCGGTCCTTTTGATCCACGGCATCACCTTCCTGGTGGCGTCGTTGAAACGGGGACGCTGATGACCGCCACCGTTTTGCTGCTCTCGCTGCTGGTTTTATTTGCCATCAATACGCCCATCGCCATTGCCATTGGCGTTGCATCGGTTTTGGGAATCCTGGTGCAGGGGGATTTCAACCTCATGATGATGGTGCAGCGCATGTTCGGCGGAACCGACTCTTTTCACCTGATGGCCGTGCCCCTGTTCATGTTTACCGGAACGATCATGGAAGCCGGCGGAATCAGTCGGCGGATCATCGATTTCGCCAACGCACTGGTCGGTTGGCTGCCGGGCGGCATGGCGGCGGTAACCATCGTCTCGGCCATGTTTTTCGCCGGGATTTCCGGATCTGCCGCGGCTGACGCCGCCGCCGTGGGTGCCATCCTGATTCCGGCCATGAAGAAATCGGGTTATGACTCCGATTTCGCCGCCGCCGTGCAGGCCTCCGGTGGGTCCATCGGGGTCATCATCCCCCCATCGATCCCCATGATCATCTTCGGATTCCTCACCGGCGCCTCCATCGGCCAGCTCTTTGCCGGCGGAATTTTGCCCGGGCTTCTGATCGGCATCTCGTTGATCGGTATGGCGACCTTCATTTCCCGGAAGAACGGCTACGCGGCCACGACGCGTTTCTCCCTGGCCGAAGTCTGGCACACCTTCCGGCGTGCCCTGTTGGCTTTGGGCGCGCCGATCATCATTTTGGGGGGAATTCTCTTCGGTATCTTCACGGCAACGGAATCGGCGGCCGTGGCGGTGGTGTACGGCCTGTTGGTGGGGATGTTGGTTTACCGGCGCATTCGCATCAAAGACCTGTATCCCCTGTTCCGCGATGGCGCCGTCACATCGGCGATTGTCATGCTGATCATCGCCACGGCATCGGCTTTCAGTTGGATTGCCGCCATCGAGGATATTCCGGCGCGCCTGGCCGGCAATCTGTTGGGCTTGACCACCAACCCGGTGGCGCTTTTGCTTCTGATCAACCTGGTGCTGCTCATCGCCGGCACGTTTGTGGAAACCACGGCGGCCCTGATTCTGTTGGTGCCGATGATCACGGCCATGCTGCCGGCCCTGGGCATCGACATGGTTCAGTTGGGGGTGATCGTGGTCACCAATCTGGCCATCGGTATGCTGACGCCGCCCATGGGCATCTGCCTGATCGTTTCCTGTTCCATCTCCGGCGACTCCCTGGGCGCCGTCAGCCGCCGGGTGGTGCCCTTTTTGGGAATTCTGATCATCGATCTTTTGATCATCACCTTTTATGCCCCCATTACCCTGTGGATGGCCCGTCTGGTGGCCAACTAACAAGCTGACAACGGTCGGCCGATTGTCGTTTGGCTTGTAACCCAGCGGCCCGACGGCGGGGGAAGCGTTCCCGCCGCACGGGGCCGCTGGTCACCGGGCCTGGGAAGAATGCGGAATTCGAATCGTAAAACAAGTTCCCTGGTTGGGTTGACTGTCGACGGAAATCGTGCCGCCATAAGCGCGCACGATCTGGTCGCAGGTATAAAGACCGATGCCGGTTCCCGAAGGTTGCACCGCCGCGGCGTGGTGATCCGATGATTTGGTGGTGAAATACAGATCGAAAATCTTGTCGATGTCTTCCGGCGGAATTCCGGATCCCGTATCGCGGAAGGCGAGGATGATATGCCCATCGTCAAGATCGGTGGAAATGGTCAGTTCCCGAACCGGTGCCGCGACCATGGCGTCGGCGGCATTTTTCACCAGATTGTAGATCAGCTGGGAGAAATCGGTATGATTGCCCATCAGTGGCGGCAACTGGGGATGCAGCAGCAGTTTTTTATGAATGGATTTCCCCAGGACCCGATCGGTGTTGAAGAAATCCAGCTCTTCCCGGATCACCGCGTTCAAATCCATTTCGCGCCGATTGGATTTGGCGCCATCACGGCTTCGCGTGAGCAGGTTGGTGAGCATTTCATCGGCTTGGCCGATGGCCCGCTTGACCGTCTGGTGCAGGCTGGAAATTTTCTCGACCGTTTCGAGGATCTCCTCGACAGAGGCCTCTTCTTTCGCGAGAATTTGACGGGTGAGTAAATCGGCGACTTCGATGTTTCCCTGGAGTGCGGTCAGCGGGCCACGAATATTGTGCACGATCCCACCTAACATCGTCCCCAACAATGCCTGACGATCCTTCTTGATCAATTCGCGGGTTCGCATGCGGACGATCTTTCCCAGGGAGTGGTTCAGCGCGCTGAGTTCATCCTGGGTATTCTTCAAGCGCAGCAGGATCCTGATTTTGGCCCTCAGTTCGTCGGCATCGAAGGGCTTGGTGAGATAATCATCGGCCAGGGCCCGGTAGCCCGCCAGACGCTCCGGCAAGTCGGCGCAGGCGGAAAGCATCAACACCATGGTGCCGCGCTGAGGCGGGTCGTTTTTGATGTGTCGGCAAAGCTGATGGCCATCCATTTCGGGCATGCGCACATCCAGGATGACCAGATCCGGCTGAAATTGGGGTAACATCGCCAGCGCCTGTTTACCGTTCTCGGCAAAAACCAGCTGGTATGCGCTCTTCATGAAGATTCGCTGGATGGTCTTGAGGTGATTCGGCTCATCGTCAACCACGAGAATCTTGTTCGTTTGGGTGTCCTTGGCAGATGGGGTGTTTCCGGAAAGGGTCGTCATCATATGATTCCTCGGTTAATTCTTTTTTCCCGCGAGCCGATCACCGTCGGCCCCAGTTGTTGTCATGCAACGGCCGGCGGCATGCGGTGACGTCACCGGGAGCGTGATGGTGACGGTGGTGCCTTGGCCTTCCTGGCTGTCGACCGTGATCTCGCCACCATGCGCTTTGACAATATCATAGCTGATGCTCAGTCCCAGTCCCGTTCCTTCTCCCACCGGTTTGGTGGTGAAGAAAGGATCGAAGATCCGTCCCATGGCCGATGCGGGAATGCCCACGCCGGTGTCCGCGATGCTTACCACAATGGATGCATCGGTGCTGCGACGGCCGTTGATCACATGCCGGGTCGAGATACGGATCTCGCCTTGTTCGTGGATGGCCTTGGCTGCGTTGATCAGTACATTCATGAATACCTGGCTGATTTTTCGCGGGTACCCCATGATCTCGGGCAGCTCACCATAGACCTTGACCACTTTGGCTTGGTACTTGATTTCGTTCCAGATGATGTTGAGTGTGCTTTCCAGGCACTGGTTGACGTCAAAGAGATCGAAATCGGCTTCATCCAGCCGCGAAAAGGTTTTCAGATCCATGACGATCCGACGGACCCGATCCACGCCTTCGAGGGATTCATCCACAAGGGCATTGATATCCTCGAGAATGAAATCAACGCTCTCCTCAGCCTTGAATTGGCCGATGTCTTCCATTTTCGCGGAGAGATCGGCAATGCCCGTGGCCATGCATTGATCTTCCACGGCTTGATAACGGGCCAGCAGCTCGGCGAGTTTCTCTCCATATTGCTTCAACACGGATAAGTTGCCATTGATATAGGAGATCGGGTTGTTGATTTCATGGGCGATACCGGCCGCCAGGATTCCGATGGAGGCCATCTTTTCGGACTGAACCAGCATGGCCGTCTGTTCCTTGACTTTATTTTCAAGATTGCGGTTCATATCGGCTAACTGGGCGTTGGCCTCCTGCAACCGTTGGGAAAGCGTCTGCCGTTCCTGCTCCAGGTCCCAGGAATGGGTCAGGGCACGTGCCAGCTGGCGAATCTCCTCGGGATTGAAAGGCTTGCGCAGATAGAACAGATCGTTGCGACCTGTCACGCGGATGATGTCGGCCGGTGTGTGGTCGCTGTACGCGGTGACGATGGCGATCTTGATGCGCGAATCCAGTTCCCAGATCCGACGTGCGGTCTCGGCACCGTCGATGCCGGGCATCATCATATCGATAAACGCCACGGCAAAGGGGCGACCCGCGTGTTGAGCGGCCTCGACGGCGGCAATGCCCTGGTCCCCGCGTTGGGTGATGGTAATGTCATAGTTGATCGCCGATTCCGTTTGTACGGTCGGGCCTTCGCCAAAAAGCCGGGCGCCGATAGCCAGCACGTCGCTTTTTTCGGCGGGTTGCAAGATGCTTCGGTAGGCCTCGCGAATCCCGGGGTCGTCATCAATGATCAGAATCCGATGGTTGGATGTCATGGCTGTATTTCACGTCCTTGATGAGGATGGGCCGGCGGATTGGCCGAAACCACCGCAGCGACGGTCGACGGGTATTCGTCGATGGCCGCGGCACCCTGCCGGTCAAATTCAATGGTCACCGTAGCACCCCGATCGGCTCCAGGGCTGTCGATGCGCATGTTTCCATGGTTGGCCTGCACGAACATTTTGCAGTAATACAGACCGAAACCCGAGGATCCCTTGCCCGAGTGGCCCAGGTCGAACAGCCTGTCCGTATTGCGGTCCTCGATCCCGATGCCGCTGTCGGTAATGGCAAGGCCGATGGACCGCTCGTCGCCATACGTGCGCAACGTCATGGTCCGTTTAACGGTCGGCGGGTTCCGTTGGTCGATGGCTTCGTAGCCGTTTTTGATCAAATTGACGAGGACCTGCATCAGGCGGTTTTTGTCGATGATCAGCACCGGCAGTTGACATCCGAATTTTCGGATGACGTGGATATCCCGTTTTTCCAAGGCACTGGCCTGCATCTGGATGGCATCCGCCATCAGAATGTTCAGGTCGATGCGCCGCTTGACCTCGTGCTCGGATGCGGCATAGGCTTGCTGCATGGTGACAATCTCGGAAATATAGCTCACCGCCTGGGATATTTTTTCTCGGTCCGGCAATTCCGTTCGTGCAGGGTGCCGATGGTGTCAAGCAGGTTGCCCATGAATTCGATGAGGTCGTGACCTCGCGGGCTTTGTAGAAATTCTTTCGTGCCGCTTTGGCTGTGCTGCTTGAATTCAGCATGACATTTGCCCAGGTAATCCAGAGGGGACCTCAGGTTGCCGTTGTCAAGGTCGCAAAGAAACACGCCAATGGGGGTAAGGGCATTGCCGATGTTGTGCAACACCATGGCGGAAAGCTGGGCCCGACCGGCCTCCATGGCTTTGTTGATCAACCGATTCTGGGCAGCTTTGAGATCACGGGTGCGTTTTTCGACCAGCCGTTCGAGGTTTTCCTGGTATTTTTTGATTGTCCGTTCGCGGATGGCGGTCTCTTCCAGGCGGGTCTGCAGGACGGTGTTCTGGGTGTTGAAACGCCATAGGGCGCCCATGCCGCCGATGATCCCGATGGTGATGATCCCCATGATCAGCGATAGATGCCAGGGCGGCGCGCTGCCAAAGATGTCCGCCCGGGGAATGATCGCCGTAATTTTGAAGGGGGTCCCCTTGATGGGCACCTGAAACATGAGGGACCGTTCGCGAATGATTCCCGATTCTGCCGGCGACAGGTCCGTGACATTCAGGCGTGCCATGTCGATGCCGTCCTGATGGTAGGGTTTGCCGGCCGGCAAGGGTGCACAGACCAGTTCACGGTCGTGAAACAAGCCGTGCTTACAGACGATTCCCAGGCGTCGGGGAGAACCTTTCGTTTCGGGCTTCAGCAGGTGGTTGAAGACGATTTCCTCGGAAAGCACGGCCACCAGCTGGCCGGCATAGCGTCCCTTGAAGAAATAACCCGCGGAAATCATCGTGTCGAACGTTTTGGGATCGCTTTGCTCGAAAACGAAGATCTGATCACTGTCCGGCGTTCGAAAATGCGCCCACGCGGTTGGCGGCATGGATGGCGTCTCCTGCGGGTCGATATCGACGAGTACGGTTCCGGATGCGTCGATGAAGAGCAGTCGGGTATAGATGGGCGCGTTATAAAAGCGTTTGTTTACCACGACATCCTTGAACTTTTGGCCGATGGTCAACAGGCTTGCCCGCAGGCCATAGGCCATGGACATTCCCAGGGCCTTGTTTTCGAAGAAGATCGATATCTCGCGACTGGCACGCAGATCGTTCAAATCATCCTTGCGTTCGGTAAAGAAGTATTCCAGGTTGACGGCTTGCCGGGCCAGGTCATGCCGCATCTGGGTCAAGGCCGACCGATGCAGGGCCAGCTGGGCGCGGTAGTTCATCCATAAGGTGCTGCCGATGATGCCCACCAGCAAGATACCGAAAATCAGCGTGGCGACTTTGATCCGGTTGGTCGTGGTCATTCGCTGAGGACCTCTTCCGACAGTGACCGCACGATTCCGTCCCTTTGCCCTTATCGATCTCGAAGAAGTCCGGGTAGTAGCGGAAGACGGCCGGATAGTATTTTTTGACCAGTTCCGCGAAGCTGCCGTCGGTCCGGGATTGGCGGATGAATTCGTTGTAGGCGGCCCTGAGTCGCGGCGCCTGCTTGGAAAAACCCGCCCCCATGGCCTGCATGGGTGAAAGGGGGCCGATGACCTTGATCTGACCCGGCCACTTTTCCAGGGCGATCAACGCATCGGGGACGTCGAGGAGGGTGGTTTCCGACTCGCCGTTGATGATGGCCGGCGCCAGTTCGTTAAGATTCCCCTGGAAAAGGCTGACCTTCGCGCCCGTTGCGGCGACGTTGTAAAGCGATGGTTCCAGGCAGGTGTTGGATACACCGAGAATGCTGTGCCCGCCCAATAAGCCCTTCACCAAAGCGATATCCTGGTGGATGTCCGTGCCGGGAGAGATGGGGGGGAGCGGGGCGTCCGCACGGGCGACCACCCAGATCTGGGTGGGGAAGGTGGGCGTGCCGTAGTCGATGATCTTTTGGCGCCAGGGCAGGATGGTGAACCCGTTGGCGATCAGATCGCCGCGGATGGGCCGCTGGCCCACAATTTCGATATCGGCATCGGCGGGTTTGACCGTTTTGCCGGTCAAGTCACCGATCACCGCTTCCCAGGTGGTCTGAACATACGCATAGCGTACGCCCAAGTGGGCCGCGAAACGCTGGATCAGTTCAACGTCCAGACCATCACCACTGCCGGTGACAAAGTTGGCGTAAGGCACCCCCAGGTGACGGATCACGCCCGCCTTGAGAATGTCGGGAAGATCACGTGGAGGCGGCGAGACCGCATATGCCGGTAGCGGCCCTAGGGTGCTGATCGTGAGGCACAGTGTCGCGACCATGGCCAACAGGCCCGAAACGGATGTGTTGCGTTCGGTTTTCATGGATATCCTCCTATGGTTCATCTGCTTTTCCTATCGGCCACGAGGCCGCCATGCTTGAGACCCTCGTTGTCGCCAGGCCTTCGCCGGCAATTGACCGATCCGCCGATATCGATCATCGTCGTCCCACCCGGATACGTCCGGGTTCGATAGGTTTTAAGTCGCCGCAGGCTGTCGAGGGTGGCGGCCAGGCGATGAACTTGTTGGCGAATCTGCTTCAGGTTGGAAATCAGCTGGGCATCCATGCCATCCGGGTTCAGCAGCAGCATTTCCGACCACCCGACGATCACCTGAAGCGGTTGTCCCATTTCATGGCAGACGGCCGTGGCCAGTTCGCGTACACCGGTCATGCGCTCCATCTGCTGATTATGCCGATCGTCGCTGTCGTCTTGGTCGAAGCCGCTTTCTTCGAGCATGGGTTGCGGCGGGTGCCGGTGCGCATCGGCCGCCGATGGTAACCGCAGGGCCGACTGGAGAATCCTTGCCGCATGGGACCGAAAGGCGTTCACCGATCCGACAAAAAGGGCGCCAGCGGTACGCGCTTTGATCTCCACGTCCGCTTCGATGGACGCGGCAAGGTAGATCATCCGAACCCCGGGGTAGTTTTGCCGCAAAAGGGAAAAAAAACGATCCGCCGGAAGACTTTCCGGCAACTGGGTCACCACCATTACCCGTAAATAGGGTTTGAAATCGCATGCATGGATCATCACGGCGTAATGATCACACTGCCGGGACCGAAACATCGAAGAGATAATCTCCTGGATGTTTCCGATCAGAGCGGGATCATTGCCCACGATGAGTACTTCAGGAACGACTTGTCTCAATGCCTTGGCCTCCGTGTTGATGCCTTCCGATCCCTGACAAGAAGGTCGTGCCTGATTCCAATAACAAACCCTGTGCCAATTATGGATATTTTTAATAAACTGAAAATACTTTAAATAACGATGTGGCTGGCCGAAATCGATCTGCCGTTTTGAATGCGGCTATGGATGCGCCTGTCATTTTGACGGATTCCACGGCGCCGGTGGATGCGCCGCCTGAACCCACTCAGGCGTCGATCGCGTATTGCTTCATCTTTCGATACAGCGTGGATTCGCCGATTGCCAGGAGCTGAGCGGCATGCCGGCGATTACCGTCGCTTTTGGTGAGGGCGTTTTCGATGGCCAGTTTTTTCAAAGGCGGCCAGGGTATCGTTTTCGGGCAGGGCGTGGGAACCCACGTGATTGGCATCGCCGGTGATTTCGGGTGGAAGATCCTGGGGAAGGATGCGCGTATCCTGACAAAGGGTCATGGCGCGGTGAATCGTGTTTTCAAGCTGGCGGACGTTACCTGGCCAATCGTAACGCTCCAGAAGCGTTGCAGCGGCTTGACCGATGGTGCTGGCGGGAGTGGTGGATGAGCTGTAGTGTTCAATAAAATGGCGGGCCAGCAAGAGCACATCATCATCGCGTTCACGCAAGGGCGGTACTTGGAGACGAATAACATTCAAACGGTAGAAAAGGTCTTCCCGAAAGGTGCCCTCGGCAACAGCCCGCTGCAGGTCGCGGTTGGTCGCGGCAACGATGCGCAAATTGACCGCATAGGTTTTGTTGCCGCCCACGGGACGAACTTCCCGCTGCTGGATCGTGCGCAGCAGTTTGGCCTGGATCGCCGGCGTCAGTTCACCCACTTCATCAAGGAAGAGTGTGCCCTGATCGGCCGCCCGCACCAGACCGAGGGTGGTCTCATAGGCGCCGGTGAAGGCCCCTTTAACATGACCGAAGAGTTCGCTTTCGATGACCGTCTCGCTGATGGCGGCGCAGTCCACCGGAATGAACGCCTTGTCGGCGCGGGGGCTGTGATGGTGGATGGCGCGTGCGACCAGTTCCTTGCCGGTTCCGGTCTCGCCCTGGATCAATACCGATGCATCCGAAGGCCCGATCTGAGCCACGGTGGTTTTTATGGCCAGCATGGGACGCGAAACGCCAATCAGCGCATGGTAGCCGAAACGGAACCGGGCTTCCTGGCGTAAGCGTTCATTTTCGCGTTGCAGCACCCAGATCTGCCGAAGTTGGTTGATACGGGCGGCCAGGCTTTCCGGAGCGTAGGGCTTTTCGAGAAAATCCGTCGCCCCGCACTGCATGGCCGCCACGGCCTCGCTGACGCCGCCATGGCCGGTCAGCATGATCACCGGGAGGGTGGGATAGTCCTGGTGTAGGTGCTGCAACAGGGTCATCCCATCCATTTCAGGCATCTTCAGATCCACGATCGCCGCATCGGCCGGTTGCCGGCTCAAGCGATCCAGCGCCTCTACGCCGTTTGCGCTGGTGATGATACGGCAGTCCACCGCCAGTCGAAGGACCCGTCTGAGCGAATCGAGGACGCGTGGGTCATCATCGACCAGGAGTAGGGTAAATGGCTTGGAAATCGTTTCCGGCGGATGGGTGGCGGCTTTCATGATCGGTTCTCCGATTGGGCCTGCAGGATATCCCGGGCATCCCGGATGGCCTTGGAAAGCTCGGCCAGACGATAGGGCTTGGGGATGAAACCGTGACAACGGGTTAACAGTTGGCGGATGGATTCGCTTTCGCGGTTGAACCCAGAGGAGAGCAGCAGCGGAACGGTGGGCGCGATCCGGACGATTCGTGACAGGGTCGTTTCCACGCCGGGACCGGGCATGACCATGTCCAGGATGACGGTGTACAGTCGGCCGTTGGCTTCCTTGAGCCGGGCGAGCGCCTCATCCACATGGGTGGCGGTGATGACCTGATAGCCCAGCAGCAAGAGCATCTCGCGACCCACGTCCAGAAAATCGGGTTCGTCGTCAATCAACAAAATGGTGTCGCTGGTGTCCCGGCGTTCCGGGGTCGGCGCCACCGCTTTCGGGAGGGTGGCTGCCCTTGCTGCCGGGAGGAGAAGACTGAAACAGGAACCCTTTCCCGGTTGACTGGAAACGTCGATATAGCCTTTATGGTTTTTAATGATGCCATAGGTGGACGCCAATCCCAAGCCGGTACCCTGGCTTTCCGGTTTGGTGGTGAAGAACGGTTCGAATATTTGCCGCTGGGTTTCCCGGTCCATGCCGTGGCCGGTGTCCCGTACCGATAGCTTGGCATAACGACCGGGGACGACGTTGTACTCCCGGCTTGCGCGATCGAGGATGTCGGTGGCCTTGGTTTCGATAAAGAGCCGACCTCCGGTGGGCATGGCCTGTACGGCATTGATCAACAGGTTGAGCAGTACCTGCTCGATCTGGTTTCGATCGCCATTGATAACCGGTGTGTCCGGGTTGAGGTGGGTTTCGATGCCGATGTTGCGATTGGCATGGCCGAACATCTCGAGGCTTTCCGCGACCAGATGGCTCAGATCGATCGGGCTGATATCCGTCTGTCCGCCACGGGCGTAGCCGAGGAGTTGGCCGGATAGCTTGGTGCCGCGTTGAACAATCTGACTGATGATGTCCAGCCTTTTCTGATGGGGGCTGTGGGGAGCGAGCTGGTGGCGCAGGATTTCCACATTGCCCTGGATGCCGGCCAGCATGTTCTTGAAATCGTGGGCGATGCCACTGGACAGGGTGCCAATGGCCGCCATCTTCTGGGATTGGATCAGCTGATCTTCCGTTTTTTGCGATGGGTGATGTCGCGGATGCTGACCACCCGGCAGGGGCGGCCGGCCCATTCGCCCGGGCGTGATCGCATCTCGGCGGGAAAATGCCGGCCGGAGGCGGCCACGGCGGTGATTTCATATAACTGGTCATCGGTGGCGGTCAACAGGCGCGCGACCATCCCGGCGTCCTCCGGGCGGATCAGGTCCTTCAGGATATTCATGCCGATGATGGTTTCCGGGGGGCGTTCGATGATTTTGGCGAAAACATCATTGGCCTCGATGACGATCCCGTTGTCGTGAAAGAAAATGCCTTCGCTGCTGACCAAGGCGAAGAGACGGTAACGATCCCGGCTCTCCTTGAGCGCCACGTCGGCGGACCGGCGTTCCGTGACAAGCGAAACGCTGTCGTTCGAAGCGTTGTCGTTCGAAGCGTTGTCGTTCTCAGGTGCCGTCATGGTGGGGGATGAAGGATAGCGCATGCCTAATTGCTAAGGAAACCATTTGGCGTATGGGTTGTTTGGGGCCAATCCGCGATCGACAAACCGACCGGGTGCAGCGGGTCATGCAGACTGGACGCGTTCTCCGGAAAAATACGGTTGCAAACCTCCTCCGCCACCCGGATCCAAGATACGCGGTTGTCGCCGCACCCCTTCGTATGCTTCTGAGTCTGATTTCGACAGTCTTGCAAAGAACTTTAGATGTTGATGCGGACGTCCCCGGCCGGTGGGATGATTGCTTTTTTGATCGTACCTTGACATAGGGAAACAATCATTTTAAACTAATTCCCTTAAGATCCGTAACAGGTAGCCGGTAAATCGCTTTGGCTACCGTTGCAAGGCCGTCCTCGCGTGTTGCGCGCTTTTTCCCGCCTCTACTCTATTGCTGCCCGATTGCGAAGGTCTGAGCATGGCTTTGTGAGGAGTATCCGTCATGTACCGTCAAGGCGTCTTGAAACTGTGCCCATCCGGCTCCCGGATGGTAATCCGGCCGTTCGGGAGTCTTTGTCATATGATCGCGTCACGGATTCGCAATTCGTCCGATCCTTCATGATGGGCAGCGATCGGAGATAAGGAGGTGGGTGATGAAATTTTCCGATTTTTTCGTGCCCCGTTGGCAGCATTCCAATCCATCGGTTCGCAAGCGAGCCATATCGCGGCTCAGGGACATCCAATTGCTTGAGCAGATTGCTGGAAAGGACAGCGATGCCGGTGTCTGTCAGGCCGCTGCGGACCAATTGGAGAGCCTTCAGGTGAAAGAGACCGCTTCCTGATGGTGCCCCCGCAACCTCGCCGGGCCCGGATGGCACGTCGGTGTCGCCGGGCCTTTCTTTTTCTGGGGCGTACCGCCATGTCGGCCCCCCCGCAGGCTAAACCGGTTCGGCTCCCATCAGCCCACCGGCCAGCTTGGCGATGGCCGACAGGTAGGCATCCATTCCGCGCATGAAAATATCGTTGTGATTGGCTCCGGGGATTTTCAGCAAAACCTTGTCCGTGGCACCGCTGGCATCAAACAGGGCTTGGCCGTCGCCAAAGGGGATGATGTGATCGAACTCGGCGTGGATAATCAGTGTCGGACCCGTGAATGCGCGGATTTTGTCCCGGTTGATAAAACCCTCCGGTTCGGAAAAACCGATGCGCTGGGGATCGATCCCCAGCAGCCGCAGCAGCGGCTGGGTCCGGGCAAACCCGCTTTCGATGATCAGCCCGTCGATGTGCTCACCGTGGGTGGCCGCCAGCTCCAGGGCCGACGCGCTGCCCAGAGAACGTCCCATGACCATTAAGGGACCGCTGAACCGCTCTTCCTGCAACCACTGACAGATGAAATCAAAGAGCACATGGCAATCGGCCATCATGGCCGCAACTGTCGGGTACCCATCGGAACAGCCATACCCGCGGTAGTCCGCGGCGATAAAACTGACACCCAGCCGATTGAACAGGGGGGCGATATCGTCGTAATCGGCGACGATTTCCCCATTGCCGTGAAAAAAGAGAATCACCGGCTGATGGTGCTGGCCCATGTAAAAGCGGGTACCCACGCCGATATCCGGTGCCACGGGAATACGAAGTTCCTTGAAACGACTGCCCCCGTCCACGGGACCGGCTGCCTTGCGGGGGTGAAAGAGCAGGCCAAGCACCTCGGGGCGGTCAAGCGCCTGGTAGAAAGTGGGGGGATCGGCGTTCATCGTCCTGTCCTCCTGATCAATAGCGGGTGTTGAGGTTATTTTCGCCTCGGCGGACAAGTCATGCGCAGTACGTTCCCGGCTGTCCTGGGGACGTGGAATCATCGCCATTATCCGCAGACCAACAGGATTTCGTCAAGGTGCGTTTACAAGCCCTGACGAAAAGGATAAAGAGAGAACCCATGAAAATTCTCTCGATCTCCGATACGATGGTCGCGGAACTGTCCGGTCGGTTTGATGTGCGGCCCTTCAGGGAGGTCGAGCTGGTGCTGAGCTGCGGCGATTTGCCACCCGAGTATCTGGCCGGCGTCCGACAGCGTCTGGATGTGCCGCTTTATTACGTGCGGGGCAATCATGACATTCGCTACCACAGTACGCCGCCCTGCGGTTGCCTGAATCTGCATCAGCGGTGCATCCCATTCAAGGGGCTGCGCATCATGGGGTTGGAGGGATCGCGCTGGTATAATGGCGGGCCGATCCAGTACCGGGAATTCCAGATGCGTCAGATGATCTGGCGGATGTTACCGAATCTGTGGTTCCGGGGCGGCGTGGATATCGTCATCTCCCATGCACCGCCCAGGCATATCAACGACGCCGAGGATCGCTGCCATCGTGGATTCGAATGTTTCCTGAAATTGATCGGGCGTTTCAAACCCCGCTATTTTATCCATGGTCACATCCACGCCCATTTTTCCCACCCCTCCCAGCGGCAGACCCTGGTGGGCGATACGTATGTCATCAACACCTTTGGCTATCACCTTCTGGAGCTGGCGCATGGGCCGTCTGACGGATCTGATTAAAAAGTGGTGGACCGGCGAACGGGGGGACAATGAGGCCAAGTGTTTTCGTGACGATCAGGCCTGCGAAGGTGCCTTTGACCACATCGACCGGGGCATCTGTGCGGTTCCCCTGGACCGGATCGTTGGCAGCGTGGGACGGTATCACGATTTCGACAGCCAGTTCAAACTGAAGGATCACATGCCGGCAGACCGCCTGGTCAGCATCAAACGGGCCATGCGCCAGGGGCATTCCCTGCCACCGGTGAAACTTTACAAGATCAAGGATGAGTACTATGTCCTTGATGGCAACCACCGCATCGCCGCGGCCAAATCCTTCGGTCGTACCGATATTCTGGCCAAAATTGTCGAGTTTATCCCTTCCAGCAATACCCTTGAGAACATCATTTACCGTGAAAAAAGCCACTTTATGGAACAGACCGGCCTGAACCACCCCATCGAACTCAGCGAGGTCGGGCAGTTTCCTCACCTCATGGAACAAATTGAAAAACACAAACGCTTCCTGGAGACGACGGAGAACCCCTCGGTGACGATGACCATGGCGGCCGAAGACTGGTATCAGACCATCTATCTGCCCCTGACCGAGATCATCCGCAAGGGGCGGCTGTTGACGTTTTTTCAGGGGCGCACCCTGGACGACTTGTACGCCTACATCTCCTATCACCAGTGGGAAAAGGGGCGCACCCGCAAATACGGCATCGGGATCGACAAGTTGATTCCCAACAGCATGGAGGCGTTCAGGAAGAAAATGGCCAAGATGAAAAAAGAGGAGTACCCGGAGATGCTGCGCGGTATCACCGCCTTCATCATGATTACGGCCGAGGCCAAGCGTGAAACAAAAGTTGTCGACCGGCTTTTCGCCCTGCCCGAAGTCAGGGAGGTGCACTCGGTGCACGGAAGTATCGATATTCTGGTCAAGATTACGTTGACCCGCGATTTACTGACCTCCGATGCGGAGGTGATCGGGCAGTTCGTGCAGGAAAAAATCCGCCAGATCCCCGGCATCCTCTCTACGCAGACCCTGATTCCCGGTCAATCCAGAATTAAACCGGCGGACCCCGCCGACCCCACCGATTCCTGAGTAAAACGCCGATCAACGATCACCCGTTGCGGCAGGGCAGGGAGGTGGTGTTTTTCGGCATCATTTCCCATGGCTGTCGATCCCCTCTGACCCGGCGGTGGTGCTTTCCTGAAAAACCTTTTGCGAGGACGGGTTTTTCTCGGTTCCGCGTCGCATTGCAGGCCTTTCATCGGGTGGATGGGCGGGTTTTTTGTGTGTTTTCTTCATTGAACGGTCGTTCGTTCATTTTATATTGACAGTATAGACAGTGTTTTTTATACACCCAAGGATCATTCCCCTTGGAACGGTTCATCCCATATCGACACCAACCAGAAAGTAGAGGCGAGATCATGTTCAAAGGTATCAACACCATCTTGTTCACGACCAATCTGACGCGTAACTGTGTACCCGCATTTGATGTGGCGGTTATTCTGGGGCTGAAGTTTCAGGCAAAGATCGTTCTGCTGCACGTGATGGAAAGGATTCCGGATTATGTCGAGGGGCGTTTGGAAGGGCTGCTGGGCGAAGGACACTATAAAGAAATGATGCAGTCCTATGAGAACGAAGTCCGTCAGAAACTGATCGGCAAACGATCCACCAGCAAGCTTATCCAAAAAGCCCTGGAGCGGTTTTGCCTCGAAGCCGGCATCGACGACGAATCCTGCGGTTATCAGGCCAAGGACGTGGTGATCGGGGATGGCGATGTGGTCGACAGCATTCTCGAGACGGCCAAGGAACATGACTGCGACCTGATCATCATGGGGGGGCACGAAGCCGCTTTCCTGAAAAAATCTGTCGGCGGCAACATCAAATCGGTACTGGGCAAAGCAAAGATTCCGGTGTTGGTGGTCCCTGCCGATCCAAAAGAGGTCGCGGATGTGCCGGAAGTGATCGGCTGGAAGAGCTGACCCCGCGGATGAAGGGATAAGCGGCCCAAAGGACGAACCGCTCGCTTCTGTCTGCGTCGGGGCGCAACGGTCGATTCTCCTGAATTTGCCGCGGCCCTCAGATCCACAGGTCTTCCGATTCGGGATCCATGAGGGCTTCCGGCTTGACGATGTGGATCTGGCCCCGGCTTTTTCGATGATCCCCTTCTGGCGCAGGTTCCCCAGAACGCGTAGGGCCGATTCGGTGGTGGTGCTGGCCAGATCGGCAATCTCCACTGCGGTGAAATTCAGCAAGGGGCCGAATTTTTCCGATAACCCGTGCAGGACCCGCTTTAGCCGTTGAACGACCTTTTTTTCCTGCATGTCCAGAATCCGACTGTTCGAACTGTCCAGCGCCTGCCCCAGGATCTCGAGAATATTGATGATCAACTGGGTATGGGCAAAGGCAAAGGCTAAAAAATCCTTCCGCTCGATGGATACGATGGTCGAGTCGATCGCGGCTTCGGCGACGTTGGCCCGTGGCGCGCCCGTGAACGGTCCGATGAGGTTGATCGGTTCTCCCGGACCGGCCAGCAGATAGGTTAACCGTTTGCCCAATGGGGAATAGCGGGATACACGGATCATGCCTTCCTCCACCAGGATGAAACTGTCGCAGGGTTCCTCCGCCTGGGAGAGGATTTCGTTTTTGTCGAAGTGCTTCAATACGGCCATTGCGGCGAATTCCCTTTGCGCCTTCAAGGGAATTCCTTTCAGTACGGCGGCCCGTTTGAAAAGCACGACAATACGGTCCATGGTATCGGTGGTTTTCATCATGGACCCTGTTTAGCGCATCTGGCGGTTTTGTGGAATGCTTTTATTGGCGCGTCGGATTTTCCGGGAAAGCCAAACGCCCTGGTTAGCCGCCGAAATCCGGGTTGATCAATTCGATTTGATCCCCTGGGTTGAGAAGGGTCGTGGCATAGTCTTTCGCATAGACATACCGGCCATTCAGCTCGATAATCACGTGCGGATCCCTTTCTTCCAGGTGGGTCAGCAGCGCCTGCACACTCAAGCCCGCCGGTATTTTTTCCGGAAGGTCGTTGATGATGATTTCAATGAAGGTTTGGTTTGGCATGTCCATTCGGGTTTGTCCAAGTGAGTTGACGATGGATGCACGCGCCGGTTCGGTGGCTACAGCCTTGCCGGCCCGGGGCGTGGGTGTATCATGTGGATGAACAGACGCGGCAGGCCGGATCGCGGTCCACGGTGATTTTCTTGAAGCGCAGATCAAGCCCCCGAAAATGAATCAATCCCCCTGACCCCGCCGAATCCTGAAGGGTCAGCTGCTTCAGCGCCTGGATGCTCTGCAGGGCGGCAATCACGCCGGCCGTCGGCCCGATGATGCCGCTTGGCGGCGGTTCCGGCGCGCCGGTGTCCGGAAAGACGCATTCCAGGCAGGCCGTTCGGCCGGGGATGAAGGCCGCCATCATGCCGTTGAAGCCGTTCACGCCGCCATAAATAAAGGGGATTCGCCGCTTCCAGGCAGCACGATTCAGCACCCGTCGGCTCGTAAGATTGTCTGTCCCGTCGATGACCAGGTCGCATCCCTCGAGCAGGGCGGCCACGCTCTCATCATCGACGCGCATCTGGAACGTCTCGGTCCGGCATAAAGGGTTGAGGGCCTTCAGCCGGTCGCGGGCGCAGACGGTTTTGGCCCTCCCGATATCGCCGGAGGCATAGAGCAGCTGCCGGTTCAGGTTATGTATGGCCACCTGGTCCATGTCGGCCAGTCGCAGGTGGCCGACGCCAGCGGCGGCCATGTAATAGGCACAAAGCCCACCCAATCCCCCGATGCCGGCAATGGCCACCGTGGCCGCCTTCAGGCGCCGCTGACCGTCTTCACCGATCTCGGGCATCTGCAGTTGACGCCGATAGCGGTCTTTTTCATCCGGGGAGAGCGTCTCCGGCATTTCTTCTTTACACTCCACAAGCCATTCGAGTCGATCGACAAAAGGGAAAAAGGGGCCGCCCCCAAAAGAGGGAGCAGCCCCGCTAAGGTTGGCGGTTTTTAGGCGTTGCGCCCTTCTTCCTATCCTTTTTTCTTCTGCAGTTCCTCAAAGACGCGCTCGGGGGTCAGGGGCAATTCGTAGAACCGAACGCCGGTGGCATCGTAGACCGCGTTGAGAATGGCCGGGATGGTGGGCATGATGGCGCCCTCACCCACCTCTTTGGCCCCATAGGGACCGTTGGGCTCATCGGTCTCCACGACGATGGCATCCACCGGCGGCATATCCAGGGCGGTGACCATTTTGTACTCCGCAAAATCGTTGTTGATCACGTTGCCCTTGGCGTCGAACTTGACCTCCTCGTGCATGGCTTCGCCGATGCCCATGGAGATGGAACCCTGCATCTGGCCTTCCACCGACGTACGGTTGATGGCCTTGCCGCAGTCATGGGCGTCGACGATCTGGGTGATGGTGATCTGGCCGGTTTCCAGGTCCACATCGACTTCCGCCACCTGGGCGCTGCAGCCGTATGCCGGTGAGGTGCCCACAGCCGCGCCCTTGTACGTGCCGCCCAAAAAGTGGGGTTTGTATTTGCCGGTTCCCACGATGGTGCCCTTTTTCAAATAGGCGATGCGTGAGGCTTCCTTGAAGGTGAAATAGTCGCTTTCCGGGTTGTCCGTCCAGCCGCGATGCTCCTTGATGTAGCGGGTGCGCAGACCGGAGAAATCCACCGGGCGGTCGAACACGATGCGGCCGTTGACGATATCGATGGTGTCCACCGGAACGTCCAGCTCATCGGAGAGCACTTCGAGCACTTGCCGCTTGACGTCTTCAGCGGCTTCCTTGGTGGCATGGCCGGTCATCAAGGTCTGGCGGCTGGAGTAGGCCCCCAGATCCACGCCCATGTCCGTGTCGCCCGAGGCCAAGCGGACATATTCCAGCGGAACGCCCAAACCCTCGGCGGCAATCATGGCGAAGGTCGTGTCCGACCCCTGGCCGATTTCCGCCGAGGCGGTATAGACCAGCACCGTCCCGCCGTCTTCGGTGAGTTTGATCATCACCGTGCCGTGATAGGTGTCGGAACGATAGATGGGAAAACCGGCGCCGGAGACGAAGAACCCGCAGGCCAGGCCGATGCCCTTTCCCGGGGGGAGCTGGCCTTTCTTGCTCTTCCAGTCAGACCCTTCGGTTACCGCGTTCAGACATTCGGCCATGCCGAAACTGCTCATGTTGAGGTCGTTGCAGGTTGTGTCACCGGTTTCCATCATGTTTTTCTGGCGCAATTCCAACGGGTCGATGCCCAACTCTTCGGCGATCATGTCCAATTGCTGTTCGAAGGCCGCCCGGGCGATGACCGCCCCGTGGCCGCGCTGGGCGCCGCAGGCCGGTTTGTTGGTATAGATGCGGTAGCCGTCGTACTTCATGTTGGGCAGTTTGTAGGGCCCGGCCAATAGCGATCCGGCGTAGTAGACCGTGGCCGGTCCGAAGCTGGCGTAGGCACCGCCGTCCAGGTGGCACTCATGTTCCAGGGCCATCAGGGTGCCGTCTTTCTTGACGCCGATGGTGATCTTGTGGGTGAAGGCGTGACGAGCGCGGCAGAACAGGAACACCTGCTCGCGGGAGTAGTTCATCTTCACCGGCCGCTTGGTCTTGAGCGCCATCAGGCAGCAGGCCAACTCCATGGGGTTGGTGCCGGCCTTGGGTCCGAAACCAGCGCCCACATAGGCCTTGACCACCCGCACCTTGCCGATGTCCAGCCCCAATACCATGGCCACCGTGCGCTGAATGTAGTGGGGCGATTGGGTTGAACTGGTCAAGGTCAGGTTGCCGGCCAGATCGACCTCGGCGATGCATCCCTGGGGTTCGATGAACCCGCCGTCCTGGCGTTTATTTTTCACCGTGGTGGTCTTGATCAGGTCGCATTCCTTGAAGGCCGCGGCCACATCCCCGAATTCCTGGTGGACTTCACCGGTGATGTTACGGGGATATTTCTCATGCAACAGCGGAGCGTCCTCGGCCATGGCATCCTCGATGGTCAGTAAGACGGGCAGGGGTTCGAACTCCACCTTGATTAGCTCGACGGCCTTCTCGGCGGTTTCACGGTCAATGGCCGCCACGGCGGCGATCTCGTCGCCCACATAGCGGACCTTGTCGTGGCAGAAGACCGTCTCGTCGTAGCGCGCCGGGCTGACGCCGTATTTGACCAGCCCGGCTTCCTTGGATGTGACGACACATTTTACGCCGGGCAGCTTTTCCGCGGCCGAAGTGTCGATGCTGATAATTTTGGCGTGGGCGATGGGGCTTTGCAGCAGGGCGCCATATAGCATATTGGGCCTGCTGATATCGTCTACATACACCGCCCGACCGGTTGCCTTGGCAGGGGTGTCGACGCGCCTGGCCCTGCTGTTGATCACGTGATGATCGCTCATGAGTATTTCCTCCCGTCGGTATGCGCCACAATGCTGATGTGGGCGGACGTAAATGGGTTTTCAAAAGGAATCCGTGTAGCTGGTGTTAAACACTTTTAATGGCATCGATAATTTTCTGATATCCGGTGCAGCGGCACAGATTGCCGGCAATCGCCGCCCGGATTTCGCCTTCATCGGGCTTCGGATTTTTGTCGAGCAGGTGCTTGGCGGACATGATCATGCCGGGTGAACAGAAACCGCACTGAATCGCGCCATGTTCGACAAAGGCATCCTGAACCGGATGCAGGCCTTCTTCGGTGGCGAGCCCCTCGATGGTTTCGACTTTCCTGCCGTTGGCCTGAACCGCCAGCACGAGGCAGGAATTGACCGGGATGCCGTCCAGGATAACGGTGCAGGCACCGCAGTCGCCCGTCTCGCAGCCTTTCTTGGTGCCGGTCAGATTCAATTCATAACGGAGGAAATCGGTTAGGGTCAGATTGGGTTCAACGGCGGCTTCAACCTCACGGTCGTTCACCGTCAGTTTGATCAGCTTTTTCATGGTTGTCTCCTTGAGAATGGTTCCTTGTTGCCAAACGGGAAATCGGGGTGGTGTGGACCGGCGCGATCACCGCCAATTCTAATTGCCGGTGGCCTGGCGATAGGCGATATCCAGGGTCCGTTTGGTCAGAACCCCCACCATGGCCTTGCGATAGCTGGCTGCGCCCCTGAAGTCATCAATGGGCTTGCAGTCCTGGCGGGCCGCTTCTCCGGCCTTGAGAAAGAGCGCCTCGTCCGGCTTCTGACCAACCAATGCCGCTTCGGCCCCGCTGGCCCGCAAGGGTGTCGGGCCCACCGACCCCATGACAATCCGTGCGGTTTTGATGGACCCGTCCTTCTCGTCCAGGGCAATATAGGAGGCCACATTGACCACGTTGCAATCCTGGGCCTTGCGCACGCCCAGGTTGATGTAGCCGGCGCCTGACCGGCGGTGGGCACGGGCACGCGAACTTCGGTGAGGACTTCCTCGGGGCGCAATTCGGTGAAGCCGGGGCCCTTGAAGAAATCGCCCAGGGGAACTTCCCGTTTGCCCTGGCTGCTTACCAGGATAACGGTCGCACCATAAGCGATCAGGGACGGCGGCAGGTCGGCGGCCGGACGGGCCGAGCCGATATTGCCGGCAATCGTGGCCCGGTTGCGCACCAGCGGCGAGCCCAGTGCCCTTGCACCGGAACGCAGGGCACCGAGCTTCTTCTCCACTAGCGGATCGACGGTCAACTCGGCGACCGTGTAGCGCCCGCCGATGACGATTTGATCCTTCTCCTCGACGATGCCATGCAGGGAATCGATTCGTGACAGGCAGACGAGGTTCTCCGGAGCCAGAATCTTCTTTTTGAGATTCACCATGAGATCGGTGCCGCCGGCCAGCACTTTGGCCTTGGGGCCGAATGTGGCCAGGATCTCGCAAGCCTCATCGACGGACGTGGGTTCATGAAAGTCAAACTTGGGCAGTAGCATCTCTCCCCTCCTTGTGAATAGATGTGGTAAAATCGACCTGACATTATCGGTTTTTTTGCTCCATGCGGGTTGCCATGGGGCCTATAGCTGGACAGGCGTTATCTTATTTGCCGAACGGACAGTTGGGGTACCGGCAATCCGGGCAGTTGGCGCAGAAACCCCCATGTCCCAGGGAAACGATATCCTTGCGGGTGACGGTTTCGCCCGCCAGGATGCGCGGTATCACCAGATCGAAGATGCTGGCGTTGTAGTACATGACGCAACCCGGCAGACCAACGACCGGGATTCCATCGATATGGGCGAGCATGAACATGGCACCGGGCAGCACGGGGGCCCCGTAGGTCACCACTTCGCCACCGGCGGCGCGAATGCTCGTCGGCGTCTGGTCATCCGGATCGACGGACATGCCACCGGTAACGGCCACCATTTGAGCGCCCCTGCCGATCAATCCATGAATCGCATCCACGGTCATGGCAATGTCATCGGAAACGAATACCTGGTCGATCACCTCGGAGCCCAAATCTGCGAATTTCTTTCGCAGCACCGGACCGAAACGATCCTGGATCCGTCCATGATAAATTTCACTGCCGGTGGTGACGATGCCGATCTTAAAGGGCGCGAAGGGTTTCACCTGGACGATCGGAAAGTCCGCCCGGCAGATGGCCTCTATGGTTTCGATCCGTTCCATTTCCGTGAACAGGGGAATGATGCGTGTACCGGCGACCGGCTGATCGGGATGAACGGGTTGGTGGGTGTGCAGGGTGGCGAACATGATATCGTCGACGGTGTTGATGTGCGCCAGGGCTTCGGTATTGACCGAAAGCAGGCCATTGACGGTGGCGATGAGATTGACCTTCCCCTCCACGGGATCGGACAGGCGTAACCCGTTTCCGCTGGCGGCAACGGCAATGCGCTGGGCCGCCTCGTCTTCATGAATCGTTCCCGCTTGCATGTCGAAAACATAGATGTGGGCCTTGCCCAGATCGAGAAGCTTCTCGACATCCTCCGGTTGAATGATGCGACCTTTTTTAAAGGCTCGGCCCTTGAAAAAGCCGGGGACGATTTGGGTAATATCATGGCAGAGCACCATTCCAACGGATTCTTCGACCGGAACAGCCTTCATATAATGACTCCTGTTTGGTGAATTCGGATGACTTGGATTGGAAGAAAATAGATCACTATAATGAATTAATTGTCACCCTACCACTAAGGGTGGCGTTGTCAATGGTTTTGTTCAAAAATAGTAAAAAATCGTTAAAAAATAGAAAATTATAACTAAAACGAACCAATACGACCACCTTCATGGATGATCGATGATCGGCTTGCGTTGGTTTGAAATAGTTCATTATAATGAATTATATGATTTCCCGATGATCCATCCCGGGCAATCGCATAGGGTCGGTCTGTGGAAGGCCTCGGAGGGATTGCATGCAACCGGTTGAGGGGAAGGGCAGGGGAGCGGTCCTGAAAACGATGCAACCTTCTTTTATAAGTGAGGATGATTTGTCGTTGACAAGGGAATTTAGCTTTTATATAGCTACAAAAGAGCTTTATAGAAGCTTTTTTCATCCTTTTATTTTTCTGTAATTCACGTGTTTTATCGGTGGAATCACTCCCGGCGGATTGGCGTGGATGAGCAAACTGCTGAAGATTACGGCGCATTCATACTTTTTTGCTTGACAAAAAGCGAGCGCATAGATACTCATAGAGATCGATGGTTCTCTATGGAGAAATGTAGGCTTCGATTTTTCTTCCCCCAATTCCTGGTTGACGACGAGGAATCGCATGTCATCGAACTATAAAAAGGTCCCGGCTATTGAGAAATGTTTCGCCATCCTGACGCTCATGGCGGAGTCCAAGCGTCCCTTTCGTTTTTTCGAGATCGTCAAGCGTTTGGACATGAACAAGAGCACGGTGTTCAATATTTTGCATACATTGCACGAATTGGATGTGTTGCGCAGGGGCGAGGATGGCCTCTTTCGACTTGGACCCAAACTGTGTTACCTGGGAAAAGCCGCTGCCGGAGAAAACGAAGCGCGCCCCCTGCGACAGACCGTGCCGCAATCTTCCGATTGCGAACTGCCGACAACCCCGCTCACGGCAGAACTCTTCGGCCCCCTGATGGGGTGTTATGGCCCCGAAGACCAGGATTTTCGGGATCAGGATACCCTTCAAATGTTGTTTGAAAACAGTGCGGCTTTCCGACAAATGTGGGAAGTCTATGTGCATACCACTGCTTGAATCACCACCCGGATGTCATCAGTCGTCAAACGTTTCGAAGCGCTTCTGAACACGAACCACCCAGATCAAACTTGGCAAGGTGGGTCGCCCGTTGACCCAACATCACCGAACCCGCAGAAATAGCAATGAACGAGGGGAAAAGGTTATGACGGACTTACAATTTCATGAATTGACCAAAGAGAAAGGCGCCGCCTACGTTGTTCTGAATCGTCCCAAACACAACGTCTTCAACATCGAGATGATGGAGGAACTCACCGCTCTGCTCGTCGAGTTGAATACCGATGCCGACCTGAAGTGTGTGGTCATCAAGGGCAAGGGGGCCAGCTGGTGTGCCGGTGTGGAAGTCGGCGATCATAAGCCGGAACTGGCGCCGGAGATGATTCGTGTTTTCGATGCCCTGCTCAGGCAGATCCATGCCATGAAGATTCCCACCATCGCCGCCGTGCATGGTGCCTGCCTGGGAGGCGGCATGGAAGTGGCCATTGCCTGTGACATGGTCGCGGCTGGCAAATCGGCGGTTTTCGGTCAACCGGAAATCAAGCTCGGTTTTCTTCCGCCCTATGCCGCCGTCCGTCTGCCCCATTTGGTGGGTCCCTCCAAGGCCATCGAGATCTGCACCACCGGTCGACGCTACAGTGCCGATGCGATGGCCCAGATGGGATTGCTTTGCGATCTTTTTGAAGATGACGCGTTTGAAGAAGGGGTGGCCAAAATCGTCAAAGAGATCGGCCATTGCAGTCCATTGATCATCCGCCTCAACAAAAAGGCCGTCAAACAGCATTTGGGGCTGGGAATCGAAGCGGCGCTCGAGAGCGTTGGCGATATGTTCCTCAACCAGCTAATGAAAACCGAGGATACCATGGAAGGCATCAAAAGTTTCGAAGAGAAACGCCGTGCGACGTGGGTGAATAAATAATATCCCGTTGACTCCCTGTTTGGGTTTCTCTTTCAATCCTATTTCGAGAGTGAGAAGGAGTAGAAGATGACAACAATGATATCTTGGCAGATGGTGGAAAGAAACAAGCCCCTGGTGCGCGTCGAAGCTCCCTTGCCGGAGCCGGGCCCCGGTGAAGTCCTGATCAAGGTCGCCGGATGCGGCGTTTGCCATACCGACCTCGGCTTTTTCTACGACAACGTTCCGATGAAA